>JACQXX010000110.1 GCA_016208495.1 Acidobacteriota bacterium
CAGTTTGCTTGAATATTTTTTTGAGTCGTCGCTCATCGTGCCGACTCAACCCCAGTTCTGATGGACTCCTCGCTTTTCTCATCCGTCGAGCTTAACTCTCATTCGCTATTTTTCAAATAACTTTTGCTAACTCACTTAGGTGCGCGGTTCGGGAAAAACGTCGCCTTGTTTTATGGCCGATACCCTCAACCCTGGTTTTTCTATGGTTTCACGTGAATTGATCGAATATGTACTGTGCCAATTTCAACTGAGTCACCGAGGGATCCACGGCGTGTCGCACTGGGCACGCGTCCGGGATAATGGTCTGAGGCTGGCCAAAGTAACCGGTGCAAATCCAACTGTTGTGGAGCTTTTTGCCGTGCTTCACGATTCCCAGCGCCATTTAGATACCTGTGATGATGATCATGGGCTGCGAGCCGCGATGTTTGCCGCCCAGTTGCAGGGGAAATATTACGACCTCCCGCCAGATGATTTGCGGTTGTTACAACTTGCCTGCGAAGGCCATAGCCACGGCAAAACACAGGGCGAGATTACGGTGGTGACCTGTTGGGATGCCGACCGGCTCGACCTTGGCCGGGTTGGAATCCCGCCACTCGCCAAATACCTTTGTACCCGTCCAGCCAAAGACCCAAAAATGATTGCCTGGGCTTACAACCGCAGTCTGAAATGGAAAGAGCGGTTTGATGGAAAAGACTGGCTGCCAGTGATACTTGAAGAATTCCTTGAACCGCGAACGGAAGATTTGGAATTGAGGGAGTCGGGTTGAAGACGTCAGGCGGAGGAAAATGGTCTCTCGCCCCAGACTCGAAGGCTTCAGCCCGAAAAACTCATGCGCATTTCCGGTGTCGTGACTTACCGTTTTCCGTCAAGATTGGCCCACTCGCCGGATTGAATAAAAGACGCCCAGTAGAACGGATGATTCCAGCGTCGGCTTTTGAGCAGTTCAAGTTGAGTATTTTGGAGCGCGTCGCTTCGGCCTTCGCCAGCTTTCAACCGACGATAAAAACCGCTCATCAATTCTTTTGTTCCTGCTTCTACCGGATTTTGTGTTATGCCAGGTCAACGTTGGAAGTAAAGAACTTGTCAGTACCACCCGCGTGAGCGGGTGGGGTTAGAAAGAAGCAAGCCAGCCCACCCATTGACGCGGGTGGTACTGACTGATTGGTTCTTCTGATTTGTCTCCAACACAAAATCCGGTAGAAGCAGGCCCATTTCACGGCATCTGCATTCTGAAGCAGGTCTGTAAGCTCCTGTTCTGTTTGCTCGATTTTGGTCGGAGTCTGTAACTCGCTGACCCTCACTTCATATCTTCCCGCAGGTGCGGTTGTATCAGTGGAAACAACCTCGACGTGATAGGTGCCGGCTCCAGGTAAAATACCAGCCAGTACTTTGGATCCCTGAGGGCCGTTTGGAGTATCAATTTCAGTCAGTTGCTTTGAATCAGGTCCGAACAGTCGCAGGTTGACGTCAATTCCTTTTGGTTTGACCACAAGGTTTAAGTACTGGCTGCTTTTCACCGTGATCTGATAAGTACCTTGTCATAAATTTCCTGAGATATTGGGTTTGGTAAGTGGTTGATCTTTTTCGTGTTTTTCGTGTTTTTCGTGGTTAAAATGTCTGGAAACTTTCGGTAAGGTACTTAGAAATGACGCTCGCCGCCGTTGAGATCGCGTTCCTGGTGAAAGCCTTCGATCAACTGAACTTCTGATTGAGTTAATTGAGTGGTGGGAGATGCCGGAGCATTCGTTGACGGGTTTTCCTCGACCCCATCAGCCCTGGTTAACCAAATTGGGGCAAAGACACCGATGAACAAGAGAAACAGTGGGTTGAACACGTGATTCATCACTTGATCCTTGGGCAAATAGATTTTGAAAAGGGGTTGGCCTGAGCAGATTCGTGAAGTTGTGCGGTTGAATCAAAGGAAGGTCGCCTGACAGAATATCATTGAATGAATGAGTCAGGCTATCTTTTCATCAACTGTTCCCTCTGTTGTGGAAAGGTCGGTTTTCGCCCGCAGGGCGCCGGAAAATAGCCGGTGTGGAAGCCGGCTTTGCGGCGCACCCACCGGAATGCGGGCCGTGAAGCGTTCGCGCCCGGCAGGGCGCTGGACCAAAGTCTCAAAAGTTACGGAAAATTGAGGATTCCCGACCGACAAGATGTTCCAGCGCCCATCCGGGCGCGAAGCGATGTGGACCGGGATCCGGTGGTGTGCCCAAAGCGGCAAACCACCGGCTATTTTCCGGCGCCCATTCGGGCGGGAGTTGTCAAGCCCAGGCGACCTTTCCGCAACGAAGATCAACTCTTCCCTCCGTTGTAGAAAGGTCAATCAAACTGGACAAGCCCTATCTGACCAGGATTAAACTGCGCGAGATACGTTCAACCTGGATGAAACCCAGCGGCCCCAGATGAACGTTCCTTTGCACCACAGACTCATTCCCCTCAATATCCCATTCAAAATTCAAAAGGATTCCATGAAACAAAGTATTTTGACAGTATTAGTTTGGCTGGGTATGACAGGTTTCGTTTTTGGTCAGTCTCCGGCATCTCCCCAGTCTCCGGCTGGCAATACCTCAACGACCACTAAAGAACCAACCGAATTGTTTTCCACGATCTCCCGGCTGGACAGCCAGCTTTTTGAAGCGTTCAACACCCGCAACCTTGAAAGAGTAAAAACAATGTTTGCCAAAGATGTCGAGTTTTACCATGACACCGGCGGGGTGGCGAATTACGACCAGACGATTGAAAACCTGAGAAATCTGTTCGAACAAAGCAAAACCAACGGGTTACGAAGAGACCTGGTGAAGGGCAGCCTGGAAGTGTATCCGATCAAAGATTTTGGTGCCATTCAGATTGGCCAACACCGGTTTTGCCACAAGGAAAACGGGCGAGACGATTGCGGCACGTTTAAGTTTGTACACATCTGGCGCTTCAAGGATGGAGAATGGAAGATTTCGCGCGTGGTGAGTTATGGACATTAAGAGCCTGGGGCTGAAGAAAACGGGCTGAAGAGATTGGGCCTGGAGTTGAAGAACCTGAAGTCTTCAGCTCTTGGCCCTAAATCCAGGGGGACGTCCTTAAGTTATATCCAATCACCTATATAAAAAATGATACGATTTCACCTCAATACTGCTTGCCAATGATAGAACCCTCTCCTAATATTGGCTGATCCCCAGAATGATCGAATGATTGACCAATCAGCAAGATACGAAGTATCTTTGCTCGTTTTTGCCGGGTGTCTAGTTTCTATATTTTTGTTGTCAGGCTACACATAGAAAGATGAACACCTGCTTCTGATTTGGGAAAAACCGTAAATTGGAGGGGCAAACCCGATGAAGAAACAGATCTGTCTGGCAGGTGTGATTACTCTTCTCTTTGTACTTCAGGGCTGTTTTCAATCTTACGCAAACTCACAAAAACCTGCACCAAAGCCAAAAGGAAAGCCTGGAGACTTGTGGTATGAAACAAACCGGTTCCAGGTGACCATAACAAGCGCGGACAGGAAGTCAGTTGGAGTATATGAATTTCGAAAAAATAAGAGCGACCTTCGGTTAGAAGTAAATAATCAGGCAGACAATGAATCGGACTCTGGAACCATTCTGGTCATTGAGGATGCGGTATTGCTGATCAAGGAACTGAAAACAGAAAGCGGGTATGAAATAGACGTCCTGGATGTAAACATATTATCGGTCAAACTTGCCTATGCACTTTTAGTCCGAGCTTTCCCAAAGGGCCCCGATTCAATCAGTGATCCCCTCGATGCCAGCATCGTTGAACGGAAGAATGAAATCTCGGTCAACAATATCAGTGCCGGTTTAGAAATTCCTCCACCCTGGAGTTTGAAAGGCACCGCAACCCCGGTTGGTACAGAGTACATTCAATTTGATCTTACCTTTATCTTCCAATCTCCTGACGATGAAAAAGTCAAAGAAACAATGCAGTTCACTGGAAAGTGGTACAAGAACTCACCGGAACTTGAGATTCCAGCCGAAATGCCAATCCAGGACTGGCAGATTTTTTCACTGGGGCCAATCCAATCAACCACCGCTCAAGGTGGGATGATTTTTGATTATTCAGCCATCAAAATGAAGAAACTTGGTACCATTGGTGAACTGAGAAAAGCTTTGCAAGCTGGGAAACAAGGAAAGAAATAGACACCATGGCACAAACTGGCAAGCGGAATTGTGTTTTGTGTGTCCCTGGCTGAGAACTGTTACAACTTTATGGAGATCAACAGGTTATGTCAGAAAACCTCTTTCCACGTGAAACCTACGATCTGGATGAAAGCGGGTACTGGAAGCAAGCCCAGATATTGAGTGGGGTGCTGTTTGGAACCGGGATGTGGGTTGCCGGTGCCGGTGCCTTGCTTTTTGTTTTCAAGGGTTTCGGGAACATTCCCAATGCAGAGGCTGTGCTTTTTGTTGGCACACTGTTGGGTGTTTTAAGTGGGATTTTCTTCGGCCTGACGTGGGGTTGGATCATGCGCCAAAAGGTAAAAAAGTTCATGGATCGGCTTTACTCACGGGATCCGGCACTTGTGGACCTGCCCGAACATGACGAACAGTTCCGATATCGGTTGCCTGGAAGCTATATCCCCACGCCAAATTTCGCTGTGGGAGGCATATGTTACTTTGGTGACTCAGGGTTGCTCTTTATTCCGCACAAAGGAAACCTACCTCGCGATATGAATCGCATTTCCTGGAGTCACACATCAATTCATCAAATCCAGCTTGTCGAGCAGGATTATACGCTGTTGAAGCGGTTGCTGATGAATAAGTTACCTTTCCTTATCGAAGTAACTACTGAATCTGGGAAGGCGCGGTTTTTCTTACCTTGTCCTGAAACAACCATCGGGATTCTGAAAAAAGAGATCAGCCGCAATCAGATTGTTTAACAGGTCCTCAAAACCAAAAGGAGTTTGTATGAATGTGGTTTATCAATCTGGAAATCTCTCACCAGAACTTCAAACCTGCATTGATGAGCTTGTCAGCGGGCATTACTCACACCCGAATAACAACCCAACTGATCCACAGGTGTTTCTGAGACTCAATAAGTTGGGAGATGTTCTGAATGGGACTACATTGAACCCAGATTCCTATCTGGCAGGACCACCATTTGTATTTCTCACCCTTCCACAGGAAATCAGTGGTCTTACTTTACAACAATCTCTCTATAAAGTTGGGTACTCCAGTAACGACATCAAGCAATTTGTGGGTTTACATCCAATGGCAGCCATTGTGTTCAAGTATCCTGATGAAATTCAGTATTCATCAACTGTTACCAGTCAGTGGCAGAAGCAAGTATTTCACTCAACCTGGAGGAATGTTTTTGAACTGGTGGAAAGGGTTTCCAGCCAGGCCGAAATCAGTCCCGGTGTGCTCAATAACCATTCCCAAATTTTCTTTTCATCTTCCCAAGACCGGGACTTTGCCGGTTCTTTTCCCGATTGGGGAAAACTTAGGCTTCAAGGTGTTTCCTATCAAGAGCTTGAAAGAACTGGTGGAGCAGACTGGTACTATCGCAAAGAAATTCTCCAGCGGCGGTTTGACATTACTGAATTATTTAATGGAAGCGGCAGGACCTGGTGTGAAAAACCTGAGTTGGGAAATGCACCAGAATTTCTGGGACCGAATTTCGCTCTGACTGAACTTTCCCATGTGGGAGAACTGGCAATTATTGATTTAGGGCACCTTTCGTAAAGACTTGGGGCTGAAGAACGTAGGTAGAGTCTCTAACCCATATTCTTCAGCCCAATATCTTCAACCTCGGTTTTTCAATGCTTGCCGTATTCCATGGCAACGCCTTTGCGCTGGGCCATGATGTAGGCTTCGATGGCGCGCATTTTCGGGTCATCCGCGTCAAGTTTTTTGCCCCGGGACGGGTTCTCAATGCACCAGTTGATCATGTCGCGGAGCAGGGCCACGCGTTGGAGCTGAATCTGGTACTTGGGATAAGTCTCCGGATGGGTGTTGGCTGCGTTTGGATGGCACATCGCACAGGAGACGCCATTGGTGCTGCCGACAAGTTTGTCATCGTGGAAAATTTGATTGCCATATTCGACTTCGCGGGCAAGTTCACGTTCCCAAACCTGACGCTCTCGGGCCGTAAACACCCCGTCCTGTTCTGACTGACTGGCCGGTGCTGCTTTTTCCGAACCTTTCTTTTGAGCCAGTGCCTCAGCCATTTCCTTTTTCCAGGCTTCGGCGACGTTGGGGTCGGTTTTGGCAAACCACATTGACATCAGTTTATTCGCTGCGGTTTGCGCCTGGTCAGGGGAAAGCCGTTCGTCGGGTTTGACCCCTTTCATTTCAAGGTTGGTTTCACCGTCGCACAACTGAATCACCAGGTTTTTGCCATCGCCAGGTGCTGGCGGATGTTGTGGAAGCGGCGCTGATTTTTGTTGAGCCTGGGCCACGCCATAAATTGTCAGTGCCGCCACCGCGACGATCAGAATGAAACTCAGTTTGAACCACTGCCGTGTTTTCATTGGAACTTCTCCTTTTTCTCCATATGGAACCGATGTGCTCACAACCAGGGCTGAGGGCCTGGGGCTGAAAAACCATATCCAATCCCTACTCCCTATCCCCAGCCCCCTATCATCAGTAAGACGGGATCGTCGTTTTGGCTGGTGAATCTTCCGCGCCGTTGGAATTCAAATAGCGGGCTGAGACTTTCATCGGGTTGCGGTTCCAGAGGTTGTAATCTTTATCAACTCGACCATTCGGTTTCACCTGAATGGTGCCATCGCCCATGCCTTCGGTTTGATTGAACGGGTCAACGCGGTTCATTTGAACTGTCAATTTGGGCAGCCCTTGTGGGGCATATGGCCACGGCCAGGCGGTTGACAGCATGCCGTGGAAGTGGATGTTGTCAATGCGATTGGTCAAAACCTGATGGGTGTGTCCGTGAATGACCGTGACGGTCTTGAAGGGCCGTAACAGCGCCTGGACTTCTTCGGCGTCATCAGTCCAGAAGTTCCAGTTGCGGTAGAGTTTATACAGCGGGGAATGTGAAAAAACGACCAGTGGCGTGTCTTTCGGGACTTTTTCCAGATCGCGTTTGAGCCATTCGCGTTCTTCTTCGCCGACTTCAAAGGCGCTCTGACGACCATCATCCAGACCGGAAACAATCTGCATGCGCTGCATTGGCGTCAGCCCTTTGGCGGTCCAGAAATCCTTTTCATTGACGCTCATCAGGGTGACAAAGTGGATGCCTTTATGGTCAAAGGAATAATAAGCCGGCCCAAACATGTCTTTCCACAAGTCGCCCATATCCAGAAACCAGTCGTGTTCGCCAACCATCATTTTGATCGGTGCTTTGACATCCTTGAGAATTTGGGCACCGATTTTTAATTCGGCTGGTTGACCCAGTTGGGCCAGGTCTCCGCCATAAAGCACAAAATCTGGTTGTGGGTCGAGGGCATTGATGTCGGCCACGGCGCGTTCAAGCTGGCGGACAAATCGTTCGTTGAGCGTTTTTTCATACAAATGCGAATCTGAAATATAGGCAAATGTGAATGGCCGCTCATCGGCCCGAATTGGCTCAGCCGCCTGGACCACTTCCACCAGTTGGAAGGATTGTGGTGTAAATGATTTGACGGCGGCTGCCGCCCCAGCCCAGGCCGTCATTTCCAGGAATCGCCGCCGGCCCATCATGGTTTGGCCGGCCTGCATCAGTTCGTTGAACCACTGTTCACGTTCGCGCAGATACTCTTCGCGTCGCTTGCCCCATTTTAAGGGAAACATAGGTGTTGCCTCCTTCTCGCTATTTCGCGGGTTCGCGGGTTTGCGGCTTGAGCGCCTGCATTCGCTGGCGGCTGGTGTCACTGGTGAGGGTTTTCAAAAACTCGACCAGATCATTCATTTGCGCATCAGTCATTTTGAGCGGACGCATGCCGCCATCCAGATTTGGATTGAGTTCTCCGCCCTTGTCATAAAACTTGACCACATCGAGGAGTGTTTTTTCCGACCCGTTGTGCATATAGGGGGCGGTCAATTCGATATCGCGAAGCATGGACGTTTTAAATGCGCCAATGTCTTTGGGCTGTTTGGTGATGAGATAGCGGCCAAGTTCTGAAAAACCAGGCTGTAAGGCCAGTTCATCCACCACCAGGGCGCTGTCTTTGCCCTGGGCAATCAGTTGCCGGGATTTGCGGGCCAGGGCCGGGAAGTTTTGATCTTTGGCGGCAACGCCGATGTTGTGGAATTTGAAATCGGTGAAGAACGGATTTGATGGGTTGAAGGCATGGCACGAAATACAGCGTGCCTGGCCATTGTATAAATCCCAGCCGCGTTTGGCTGACTCGGAAATGGCGTTCTGGTCTCCGGCGATAAAGCGGTCAAATGGGGCATCACCCGAAAGCTGGGTTCGTTCAAACGAAGCAATCGCCCTGGCAATTGTGTCAATGGTAATGCCTTCATTGCCAAAGACTTTGGTGAATTCGGCTTTGTACTCGGGGACTTCTTTGACGCGCTCGACAACCTGCGCGTGATCTTTCATTCCCATTTCAAGCGGGTTGATAAGCGGGAGTTTGGATTGTTCTTCAAGCGACGGTGCCCGGCCATCCCAGAACTGAACTTCATTAAACATGGCGTTGAGGATCGTCGGCGAGTTGCGAGCACCTTTTTTCAACTCGATACCGATGCCGACCATATTGCCATCGGCAAAACCCATCGCCGGGTCGTGGCAGGTGGCACAACTGACCGTCCGATCAGATGACAGGCGTTTATCAAAGAAAAGCTTTTCACCCAGGGCAATCTTTTCAGGTGTCAGCGGGTTGTCTTTTGGAATTAAGGATTCAAACAAATCCGCCGGGATTCCCTTGGGAATCGCAACGGGCAATTTTTGTGGAACTGAACCGGTGGCGGCATCAGTGTGCTTGCTGATTGAAGTAACTCCAACCGTAGCCAGTGCAAACACAACTAGAATGAAAACTTTCACCCACCATAGCCGGTGACGCGGCTGGGTAGAATCAAACCGCGATGTGAGCACCAGAAGTGTTTTGTGCATAGCGGGCTCCTTCGTTGAAATATTTTGGACTGCGACGGCTTGACGCCGCTCTAGGGACTCAAACAAGTCGAGTGGAAGGGAGGAGATGACTTGTGTGAAGCTGGTCTGCGGGTAAGAACACCCGAGATGGAGGTTTATTCCGTCGAATTTGGAAAAAAGGGAAGGAATTTTTTCTCGGGTGAGGTGTTATATCAGTTTGAAGTCAGTAGTCAGTAGTCAGTAGTTCACTAAGTTTAGTTGGTTGAATCACTTGACTGTTTGCTCACACAAGGATTTCAGTGCAGATTGGTGGTATGCTGCCAGTCACCTTCTTTCACATCACAGGCCGGAAATGAAATCAGACCCGACGCAATCTTCCCAATTTAGTCAGTCAGCGTTGGAGCACCTGGATGCGCTCTACGGCTTTGCCATGGCTTTGACCCGCAACCAGACTGAGGCGGAAGATCTGGTCCAGGAAACCTACCTCCGGGCCGCCCGGGCATTTGGACGATTGCTCCCTGACAGCAATCTGAAAAGCTGGTTGTTTGCCATCATGCGCAATATCTGGCTCAATCAGATCCGTCATCATCGGAGCGGTCCGCAGTTTGTGGAACTGGATGCCGAGGAAGATTCCCGCCGTGACTGGCTTGATTCCGAGCAGAGCAACCCGCACCTGCGACTGGTTCAGAAAATTGAACGTGAACAGGTGCAAACCGCCATCAGCCGACTTTCAGAGACCCATCGCGAAGTGGTGGTCTTGCGCGACATCGAAGGGTTCAGCTATCAACAAATTGCCAGCATTCTGCAATGTCCGATTGGGACGGTGATGTCCCGGCTTGGACGTGCCAGAGAACAGCTTCGATTGTTGCTGAGCCCTTCAGACATGAATCCGTCTCCTGGTGAAAGGTAATCTGGTATTTTCAGCGATGACTCAGTGTGACCGATTTCGAGATCAAATCAGCTTTTACCTGGATGAAGAACTGGGCGAACCAGAACGCGCGCAGCTTGCCGACCATCTGGGTCAATGCGAGTCGTGCCACAAGGTGTTTGAGCAAGAACAGCAGTTTCTGGCGCACATTCGTGCCTGCCAGCCGCTCTACCGGGTCAGCTCCAATTTTCGAGCCAAAATCGAACAGACCATTTCCGAAGTTTCAGCCCCGCACCGGGCACCGGCGTCGCTTCGGGACCGAATCCAAAAATCAATGGACGTTCACAACAGTTCGCCAACGAGTTCCTTCTGGAACTGGAAGCCGCTGGCCGTGGTCGCATCAATTCTGGTGATGGTGCTGATTGGGATTTGGGTTTTGGGATTGCTCCCAATAAATCGCCTGATGCCAACCCCTTCGGAATTTGCCCGAATGGCGGTTGATACGCATGTTCGCCGGTTGCGCGGGCAGCTTCCGCTTGAAATCACGACTGCTTCGCCCGATCAAATCTCAGCCTGGTTTGCCGGGAAAGTCGCGTTCCAATTGAAGTTGCCAAATTATCAGGAATCTTCAGGCCAAACGAGACTATACCAGCTCGAAGGCGCCCGCCTGGTCGGGTTTAAAAATGATTATGCGGCGTTTGTCGCCTATGAAATGCAGCACCGTCCGATCACGCTCGTGGTGACAGCCAATTCAGTCGTGATGCCGTCAGGCGGCGAAGAAATCAAATCAAAGGGGATTACTTTTCACTGTGATTCGATCAATGGGTTGAAGGTGATTTCGTGGGCTGATCGCGGGTTGACCTATGCCCTGGTTTCCGATCTTGAAGAACGCGGGCAGGATTCGTGTTTTGTCTGCCACACTGGCACCAAGGATCGTGATTTCATCGAGAATTTGAAGCTGGCAAAATAATGTCAGTTTATGGTCAGTAGTCAGTGGTTAGTAGTTGATAAGTCAGTAGTCAGTAGTCAGCAGACAAAACTCAGATTGTTGAATCCGTGGAATTCTTGAAAAGGATTGTTCCTAAATAACTCAAAAAGAACCAAATAGACTTGATAGATAATTCAAAATTCCAACACTCAGCTACTGACTACTGACTACTGACTACAAACTGGTATTGGTTAAAAATTCAATGTACTGAGCTGTCATTTCCGGTGTGGTGAACTCAATCAAGATTCGGTTCTCGACCCAAAACTCAATCAACTCAAAGGGGCCACGATGGCACCGCTCGGTTTTCCATCCTTCACGCTCGCCAATCTGTACAATGTGATTACAGGGTGCCGTCACTGAAATAAGGGCATGACTGGCTGAATATGGTGAACCGGGCTGGGTTTGGATAAACGTTGGAATCCCATCTCCAGGTTGAAGTTCCGTACCGTACGGCATCACCTCAATAAAAGAACCGTACTCATCTCTAGCCAGTACAAACCAGGAATCGGACGGGAATTCAGGCGGTGCTGGAGCCACTTGACCACCAATGACTTCTGCCAGGATATCGGCAACTTTTCGGGTATTTTTTGCTGAAATCGAAATATGATGAATCATTGTTACAATCCTTTTGTGCGATGGTAAGTACTCTGTCGTAAGTTTCCTGAGATATTGAATTTGGTAAGTGTTTGATTCTTTTCGTGTTTTTCGTGTTTTTCGTGGTTAAAATGTCTTGGAATTTTCGGTAAAGTACTTATTTAATCTTGATTGAGCTGAGATAGCCTTATTGGTTTTGCCAGGTATAGCCTTTCAGAAAAAGGTTCAGCATATCGTCTTGAGACGAGAGGTTTTTTCTTCCGTCCCACCCAGCGCGTCTCACGCCTGAAGGCGTTACTTCGGAACAGAAATATTTATCTGAAAAGTCATTCATGTCGTTTTCAACGACGCCCAGAAACAATGAAAAACAAGATGGGCAGCGGTTCAGTCAGGTATTTTTCAGAGGAGCTATAGATGGCTGTAGCAGAGTCTTTTGAAGGAAATTTCCGTTGCGGAAAGGTTGGGATTTGCCTGGAAGATGATGGAGAGTGGCCAACTCTTTATGGATAAAGGGCATTCCAGGCTGGTTCTGACCTCAGGGATTATCTGAATCCATTGCGAACTGCTGTCATCCAGAGTTCATTTTTCGGCTGCAATGCGATAATTGCCCGGGGTTCAACGGTTTGATGTGGAACCAACTGAAGTCGCCACTGTTGGGCCAGGGTTGCGATCAGGAGCACCCCTTCCATTCGGGCAAAGCTTTCGCCAATACAAACGCGTGCCCCGCCGCCAAACGGAAAGAAAGAAAACTTTGGGCGTTCGGCTCTGGCTTCGGGTGTCCATCGGTCCGGATCAAAACGGAATGGGTCAGGAAAGTACCGTGGATCGTGGTGCATCACCCAGGGACTGAGCACAATGGTGGCTCCCGCAGGAATGTGATAGCCGCCGATGTCAAACCCGTTGATTGCCCGTCGGCCCAGCGCCCAGGCTGGTGGATACATCCGCATGGCCTCATTGAAAACCATTTCGGCGTACCGCAGGTTTGGCAAATCTTCAAAGGTTGGAGCTCTACCCTTGAGAACCTGGTCAATCTCGGTCTGGAGCGCCGCTTCAGCCGCCGGATTTTGTGAGAGCAAATACCACGTCCAGGTCAAGGCATGGGCTGTCGTCCCGTGCCCCGCCAGAAAGATGGTCATTGCTTCGTCGCGCAACTGACGGTCATTCATTCCGCTGCCGTCGCCTTCTTCGTCGCGGGCAAAGACCAGCATCGAAAGCAAGTCACCGTGGTCGTTGCCGTTGAGCCGTCGTTCTGAAATCAGGCGATAGATCACGCTGTCGAGCATCTCAATTGCCCGCCAAAGCCGAATATTGGACGGGAGCGGCAATTTGTCGAGCCATTCGGCAAACGGCAGCAGCAACCGGTTGAAATTTTGCTCAATGACATTGAGAGCGGCACCAATGTCTTCGGCATCGCCCTCAACATCAGTGTCAAAGAGGGTTTTGCCAACGACAGCCAGTGTCAATCGCATCATTTCTTTCCTCATGTCGAGCCGGTCACCATCCTGCCACCGGGCTCGCATCCGTTGGGCCTGTTCAACCATCACGGTGCCATACGCGGCAATGCGCTGGCGGTGAAAAGCTGGTTGTGAAAGTCGGCGCTGACGGCGCCAGAATTCACCTTCACTGGTTAATAGTCCTTTTCCCAGAAACACTTTTGTGCGTTCGACCCCCCGACTCTTAATAAAATTCTGGTTGCCGGTCATCAATACATCGCGAATGTAATCAGGGTGATTGAGAAGGTAAATCCGCTGATTCCAAAATTTCAGATGGACGATATCGCCGTGCTCAAGGGCCACAGCTCGCAGAAAATCGAGTGGGTCACGACGAAAATCTAAAAAACTCCCAAAAAATGGGATCCCTTTTGGTCCTGGAGGAAGCTTAATCCCGGCTGGTTGGGAAATATCCAGGGATACACTCATTGTGAAAGTCTCCTTTCATTTCAGGTGACGAGAACAGTTATTGAAATAAGCGTTTTTTTGAGCTTTGTATCTGCATCGGACATTACTCTGTCTTGAATCCATACAAATTGATCGTGTTTTCACGCAGCACCATTCTGGCCAGTTTCAGGGCTTGATCCCTTGTGATTTCACCCTCGTTCATCATATCGGTGAGAGCCATCCCAAGTGCCTGCCGGCTGGTTTTCGTGGTAAGCCAGCCGGTTTCCTCCCATCCAATCTCTGGAACCAGACCAAAGGCATCTGTCCCAAACAACACTTTTTCCGGGACAAACTCCAGCCATTGACGGATCACCAGACTTAATTCGTGCGGTTGACGGAGAAATGTCTGAGCGGAAAAATCTACATAGACGTTCGGTTTTGTAAGTAAGGCCGTTGTCTGTGTAGAAAAGGGCCAGCCGCCATGCACCAGCACAAAATTTGTCTTGCGCAAAGTCGGATCATTGAGGGCAGACTCAAGCAAAAGCGGATTGGATCCGGTAACATTGAAATAGGCACCAATACCAATCCCTGTGTGAATATGGACGGCAAGACCAAGGCGGCCTGCTTCTCGTGCGATGGAACGGAAAAGGTAATCTTGCAGTATTTTGTATTCGGTAGCCGGTGGCTCACCACCTCTGACATAGTTTGCATAGATTCTTTTGGCGTCAGCTTCATCGGCATCTGCAAAGTCCAGAGTACGGAGATAAGCCGCTTCAAATTTGACCCCTACGACACCATCGCGTTTTTGTTGTTCCAGAATGGGAGTCACAACCGTTGCCAAATACTTATCCAACGTCGCCGGCAATGATTTAATTCCTAGACTGGCAAGATAGTTTTTTAAAAGGCGCTCTTCATCAAGGTAGAAAGAACAATAATCGGAATTGATGTTTCGTGCCGCTTTTGTGCTCAGGGGGAGCAGTAAGGCATCAACAAAGCTGACCCACCTGAAACGTGGTGATTGAAGACCAGTCCCCATGGCTACCCGGTTGGCAAACATGGTTTCAATCCCCAACTGATCAAGCACCCAGGCTGGATACATATCACCCTGTTTGCTCATTACCTGTCGTCTCAATTCCTTCAATTCACGCAAATGTGCTTCAGTTGCATCGGTGTAAGGATACCCATAGAGAGCCTTCCAGGCTGCAATATATTCGGGGTTATCTGGACGCAAGCGTACAGGGAGGGGAAACGGTTCAATGCCCTCAAGCGTGAGCGCATCTGATTCATTGTCCCCCTCGCCGTCCTTCACCAGCCGCATCGGATGGGCATGGTGGTCAATCGCTTTGATCTGTTTGATCGCAGCCAGCAATGCTGGATCGGGAGTTGTGTGCGCGGCTGGTTGATTTGAGGTGCGAGCATTGGCCAAATTCAGCATCAGAACTGGCAGTGCCAGTACCAGTGTGACGAACAAACGTGGCAATGAGGAAGGATTTGAGTTCATGGCAATGGGTATTTTTTCCTATAAGGTTTGGGATTGAATTTCAGGGAGCCAGGATGATTTCCTGTGTCACACGATTGCCCGAATCGAGCGCCCCTTGCATCCAGCCGGGCCACATTGAGGTGTGCTCTCCGGCGAAATATACTCGACCTTCTGGTCGCGCAATGTGAGGGAAAAGTGAAAACATTTCCCCAGGCTTCAAGATCGAATAGGCACCACACGCCCACTGGTCTTCATCCCAGCAATAACTCACGCCGCTTTCCAGGGTCTCGCTCAGTCCTGGGAAGACTTGCTCAAGCTGGTTGCTCACAGCCGAAATCCGGTCTTTTTCAGAAAGCGCCGACAGTTGCCGGGCTTGAACGCCTGAACGGTAAGAAACGAGTATTCCCCGTTTGCCCGTCTGGTCAAATGTCGGATGCCAGATTTCTTCAGGTAGATCAGTCCTGGCAAAACCACTTACCCCTTCTTTTTCCCAACTCCGCTGGTTTGTTTGAAGGAAGACCCGCGTAACCGAGTCGTAAGCATGGTGATTGATTGCCTGCTGTTTGTCGCTTGAAAATGGTGGGGAAATTTCGATGCGCCGCAGGGTCGTGAACGGAGTGGCACACACCAGATAGTCTGTCGAAAGCTGGCGTGTGGTTCCAGCCTGATGATATGTGATGGTCACGCTTTGGCGGTCGTGCTCAATCCGGACAACCTCAGCGCCATAATGAATTTTCGTAGCCAGCCGCTTTGCAAATGCTTTGGGAAGCAGATCGTTTCCGCCTTTAATTTTATAGTCCAGTTTTTGGTCTTTCAGGAGCGCTGCTTCGCGTAACCACCACAAGGCTGAAATCTGGTCGTCTTCCGGTTTGTAGTAAGGCATTTCCAACAGTGCAATCGCATCGGATGAGGCCCCACACTCACGCAAAAGTTCTGCAAATGTCAGGCGATCAAATTTTCTGAGCGATTCAGAAAGCCAACCTTTCGTTTTAGGACGTCCAATTTCAGTTAAGACAGGTGTGACATAGCGCTCCCACAGGCCAGGTACGCCACCTTTCCTCTCTTCTGGTTTGAGCGACAAAGGTAAACTTGAAAGCTCAATATGCCTGCCAGCAGGAACCTTTATTCGTTTCCCTCTGAGATAAGAAGTATCGGATTGCCCGTAAGGCGAAAATGGAACCAGTGTCAGACCAAAGAGACGAGCATATCTGATTGTTTGGTAATGAATGTCTGGAATGTGAGCCGCACCGGCTTCGGCATACAGCCCATCGGAGAACGGCTCCCGCAACGTGTAAACCCGGCCCCCGGCACGTGTGCGGGCTTCAAGTACCATCACGTCGTGGCCAGCCTGGGTAAGTTCATAAGCGGCTGACAGCCCCGCCAATCCAGCACCGATGATTACAATTCTCTTTCGCGTGCTGGGCCGGTGATGTTTTTGTGCGCCGGAAACACTGACGCTTGAAGGAAAAAGGGCCGCCAGTGCAGCGTGTTTGAGGAATTCTCTTCGGTTAATTGGGTTTTTCATTATGTTTTTTTGGTCAGAAGTGGTGGCGGTTGCCATCACTCCAGCTCTCTGGCCAAATTGGTGCTGCCGCCTTTGGTGTGGCCGGCTGCTGGGTAAAGAGTTACCCCTCGAAACAAGGTTGAATGCGAACCAATTTTCGTCTTTGGATGAAAGTTCTCAATCGCAATGAATGAACGGAAGTCGAGTCAGGGCAATGCTTTTTGGTATTGTTTTAACCGTGTGACAGTTGCCGAGTCGAAAGTAAATGTGGCCGGGCATATGAACCATATGCCCCGAAGCTGGGGCCAGGCGACTGAGCACTCTGGCACTATTGAGTGCTGACTCGGGTTCGTTGGTACCTTCCACGACATGAATCCAGTAATGATGGGCGGCTGCATTGTTGGGGTCGGTGGCGAGGACTTCTTTTACCAGTTCAAGACTCCGTTGGCGATTTTTTGAGGGCTCACCGGTCAACTCAAAGCTATGAGAAAAATCATAGATAAATAAAAATTGAGCCAGAACCAGTTTGGCCTGGATGTCATTGGGATAGCGGGCAATCAGGGATTCCATCTCTTGCTGATAGGCAAGTCGGCCTTTTTCACCGCCCAGTGATT
This sequence comes from Acidobacteriota bacterium, assembly GCA_016208495.1. Classification (NCBI taxonomy): domain Bacteria; kingdom Pseudomonadati; phylum Acidobacteriota; species Acidobacteriota bacterium. The sequence continues at coordinate 16,911 of JACQXX010000110.1, forward strand.
CACGAAGTTCAATCGCTTTAATATATGCCTGTTCCTGAGGAGAAACCTTTGGGCCAAGGTCAAGAGCTTTCTTCAGGAAGCCCTTTTTCTCATCAGGCTTGTCAGCGCCAGTGATTGGATTGGACATAACCTGATACATGCCCCAATACGCCATTGCACAATTGGGATCAAGTCGAATTGCTTCTTGAAAGGAACGCATGGCTTCGTTGCCCCAAAAACAGTGCAGAAGTGCCAATCCCTGGTTGAAGTATCGTTGGGCGCGGGGTGATTTGGTGGTGATTGTGAGTGCGGCTTTCCCAATTCCAGTCATCAAGCGTGGAGGAGACCCTGATTCTGGCAGTGGAAGGTCTGATTTTGAAGAGAGGCAGTGGTTTTTAGAGGGATAGTCCTGAGCCGAAAGCGGAAAAGAACTAATGAAAACGATAGATAAAAGAAGGATTCCTGATCTCATGGATTTACTGAATACACAGAAGATTACCCTGTTGATCGAGATCTTTTGACCAAAGTCCTCAATCAATTCGGATTGAAGTGGACTAAACTGGGTGGGAGTCTTGTGAGAAGGCTATAGTGATTTAGACTTGCAATGGAGTTTGGTGGGGCTACGAGGGAGTGACCAAAAATGGTTTTCGAACTCTGTATTTGCTCAAGTTATTTCTTGATGCCGACCCGGTACTGACCAGAGGTGTTGACAAACCATCAAGGACAACGGGAATTTGGGAGGAACTACCTGCTTCAATCTGACCTGTGGATTCAGTGGTTGTTCAAATTTGTGAACGCGTTCACAACGGGTCAAATAATTGAAAGGATTAGGCTTAAATGGTCCTAGACAGAAAAGATAGGATCATTTTTGGTCAACTGAGCCGGCAGGTCATGACAGTGTACTGTTGCTGGTTGCCAGGTCTTACCAGTTGAGTCCATCCGTGCTTCTTTTTCCCTTTTTGCTTCAAAGAAATAGGGGGTTGTGGTAGCTTAGCGCGGTTTTATACACCATCCGCTGTACTTCATTCAGCATCATTTCAAAAAAGGCGAGGATTCGAAGATCATCATGAGTGTAAATAAAGAAGATTGCATTCTGTTTAGCGGCGGCGCCAACGGTGCCGAAGCTGAATTTGGTGCGGTAGCCGAAGCCTTCGGCATTGAAGAAGTCAATTTTACCTTTGAAGGCCACAATATTGCCCGCCAGCGTGGTCTGCGGGTTCTCAACCACGAAGAGTTGAAAAACGGAGACGTCAGCCTCGAATATATTTCCCGGCTGATGAATCGCCGCTACACCGACAGCCCGATTTTTCGCAAATTGTTACAAAGCATCTGGTATCAAATTAACAATGGCCAGGAAATCTATGTCATTGGCGAGATTTTAGAAGACAAAACCGTCAAGGGCGGCACTGGTTGGGGGGCTGAATTTGCCAAGTTATGCAATAAGCCATTGCATGTGTTTGATCAGAAACGCGATGCCTGGTTTACCTGGAATCAAGTCGAATGGGTTGAATGTACCCAGGATAATCTTCCAGTGATTACTCACACCCATTTTTCCGGTACCGGAACGCGGTTTATCGAAGACAACAGCCGCAAAGCCATCCGGGAATTGTTTGAACGATCATTTTCTTAAAAACCAGGGGCTGAGGGCTTGGGGCTGAAGAAATCGGGTTCAATACTCTGAGCTCAACTTCTTCAGCCCGCTGTCTTCAGCCCAATGTCTTCAGCCCGCTGTCTTCAGCCCCGTTTCTTCAGTCTTCAAACTTGCCTCACGTTCAAATCGCGTAGCGTGATCATAAATCCGTGCTTTTGCTGATTTTCAATAAAATTGATCAGCGTTTCTGATGTGACGGCCACCGTCAACATCACCAGATTGCGAGCCAGCGGATACTCACACACGTCATCCTGGGTCGCTGAAGGCACCCGATACCGTTCATTCCAGGTAATTTCCGCAAAATCAGAAGCCATTCCGGCATGAAGACAGGCCATTGCGTACGTCTCGCACGCCTGTTTGACGGCTGCCCGTGAGAGGCTGTTGTCAAATGTATCAACCACAATCTGGCTTCCTTGCAGAAGTTTACGGGCATTTTCCGAAGTCAATCGGTCAGCAACCGAATCAAGCTGGATTCCCAGTGCCCGAAAAAGAGAATTGGCCAGGATTTTCACCTTGTGGGCGCCGATGTCGCTTCGGTAGTAAGGCTGTGACGACAAATTCCGCTCTTCGACGCGATCAAAGTCAATGACGCGAAGTTTTCGGAATCCAATCCGGGCCAGCGTTTCAATCAGGTTTGCCCCCAGTGCCCCGGCGCCACAGACCGTGACCTGTGTTTCGCGGAGTTTGAGCAAAAGTTCCTGGGTGCGATAGAGCTGTTCGTGAAAAGTAAATGAGTGTGACATACAAATCAGGGTTCAGGGTTTTCGGAAGGGATGAGGGATGAGGGATGAGGGATGAAAAAAATCACCTTTTCACCATGTCATTTTTTCACCATGTCATCCTGTCATTATGTCCTGGTTTTCGCCGCCGCAGCGGTGGTTGAATTGAGGCAGGTCGTTTACGGCCTGAAAAACAGAAAAGACAGAAAGGACATACATTCGAAAACCCGGAACCCAGACCAGATGACCAAATGACACGGTGAGAGGGTGATTTTTTTCATCCCTCATCCCTCATCCCTTCTGAAAACCCGGAACCCGGAGCCCGAAGAATCAGTCTTCAAACCGTTGTTCAATCACATTGACCAGTGACTGCAAATCAAAATCCCGGTCACGTCCACTTAAACAAATCCCCGAGCTCACCACCGTCAAATCGTGCTTATTGATGGCTGAGGTATGCGTTTCGCCGGATGGGGTTTGCCATTCGACCAGCCAGAATTCGTCACGGTCGGTATACTTCATCAGCTTCCCGCCACCCAGTTCCAGGGCCTGTCGCAATCGCTGGTCATTAGTGGTTGCTGGTCGCTGAACGGTACGCCTGGCGGAATCTGACCGAATCGGGGACACACCACTTCTGGCAATTTGATAGGTTTGGCGCATTTCGGGCGTCATCCCGGAAAATTTGAGTTGATCAAACCCGACCAAATTTTCAAACGCTTCTCGCATTGATTCGGCTGGGAGTGGGTCGGCTCGACGATCCAGATCTTCGTACCACCAGACCTGTCCACTGCCACGCACAATGACTGATTCAAACCGGCTGCCTTCGGTGACCAGATGGACCATCATCGGTCGGGCGGAACCAAACCGGGCCTGCATATCAGCCCCATTGACTGGATAGGCAAGCCACGTTCTCCGATCCAGATTGGCAATCAACCGCACCCGAAGTGCCTTGAGTAATGCACAATAGCGAGCAATGACATCAAGAGAAGCTTCTTCGATCAGGTCGGCAGTATTGAGGTCTTTTGGTTGGAAAATACCCCAGCCTTCAAATGTCTTTGGCACTGGGGAAAACGTGCGAACCAGACCCTGAATCCGGGTTTGAACTTTCCCACGAAACACGCAGGGCGCCACAAACCGGGTTGTTTGTAGCGCCTGATCTGCTTCAAGCAGAGATTGAATTAACTGGTTCAGGGTGTTGCGCTGTCTCATAACATATCATTTTGCAATGAAGTGTTCATATGAAAAAGTAGTCAAGTAATTCAATCAGATGGACTTAGTGAATTACTGACTACTGACTACTGACTACTGGCTGATATAAAAAACCACGCTTGCCAAGTCGAGCAACTGATCGAGCGACGCGTTGGCGGGGTGTTTGCAACTGTTCGGAAATCTCTCCGATCAACGCCAGTGGCGATTGAACCACTACATCCAGAACCTGCTGGTCAAACGCCAGTCCTTCAAATTCCTGCTTCAACTGGTTGATAATCACCTCAATCACTGAACCCTGGACAGTTGAGCAGGTACCACCCGTGAAGGTCGCCAGTTCGGAAAAGGCGGCCCGGGCATACACACAGCCACCCATCAACAGACCGTGAATGGTAATCATGTGGGCTTCAGCCTCAGCAGTCACTGACCGGATGGTACTTCCACAGGGACACCCGTTTGGCCAGGCATCGCCATTCATTCTGACTGGACGGTGCTGGTGCTGCCGTCGAGGTTGTGGTTCATCCGAAGCCGGCAGGGTATATCCATGCGGAGGCGCATCTCCGACAAGCAAAATCAATCGGTAACTGGTTGGACGCCACTTGACTTGGGTACAGGCCGCCACAACTCCGTCATAGACGGCTTCCGGGCCATCGCCACCGCCTTGCGGAGACAGTTTCTTGATGTAACTTTCAACCTGTTTGAAATCCCCAGTCGGCACAGAAACTCGCGTCACAAACGAGTTGTCCTGGGGAGGATGGTCACGATATTCAACCAGCCCACAGTGCAAATCAACCTGGGTCAGTTTGGTCAGTTGACTCAAGGCATCCAGCAAATGCTTTTGAGCCTGTTGGATAAACCCACCCATGCTGCCAGTGACATCAATCACAAAACAAAGATCCACCGAATTGAGTCCAGTTGTGTACATAGTAATACCATTTCGGGTTCCAGGTTCCGGAACCCGGAACCCTAACTCGCTGCCTTCAACGCCTCACGTCGAGGCAGCGGCGTTTCCAAAATTTCCATCAACAGTTCAAGTCGTGATGGACGGGTCAACAACGGCACCAGATTTGGCAGTGAGTAGTAGTCACCCGCAAAGGTGAACGTCTCAAAATTGGCCTTTGCCTGCTTCAACTCCTGTTCGAGTTGATTGGTGACGTGTCCAATTTTGACGATGACCACTGTTGGCTGCATCTGAAAGGCTTTACAGTAAGCGTCATACACCTGGGCAAAGTACGGTGACTGGTTTTCACCTTCGTCCGTGACGATGATGATTTGTTCAACCACCTGTTTCCGGTTGAGCATAATCTGCAATGGTGCCCCAATGCTGGTGTTGCCACCTGGAAAAATTCGCTGGAAGGCTTTTTCCCAGTGTGACAGGTCGGTGCCTTCCGCCGTGATTGGATAGGCCATTGAGTCAAAGGCATACACAAACAGGTCAGACGTGGCAATTCCAGAGATCAAAGCTGAAATCTGCTTTCCGACCTCAATCGCTGAATCCATGCTGCTGCTTTTATCAATCAACAGCGCGGTTGGCCGCTTGATGGTGCCGCGTTTGCGAACCTGCCGGTTGGCGATTTCTTCAAGGTGCCTGGTGGTTTTTTGATCCAGGACTGTGACATCAGCCGCTTTCATCGCTTTCAAGGCTGAAACCCGATTTCCGTCGGCTGCCTTTTGGAGTTTACCGTCCACCAGTGCTTTGACTTCGGGGTTGGACATCACTCCCCGGTTTTTCAACGCCCCAAGATTATTGATGATTTCCTGCGGCGTCATCGAGTTGATCAACGCCACCAGAACGGCTGGAGTCAATTGCCGAATTGCCCCAATCGCAATTGTGTAGGGAATCCGGTGCTCGACGATCACTCGTGCCATGTCTGCCGGTTCGGTTGTCTTCGCCAGTTGCTTTAGGACAAACGCCAGGCTGTCTGCTGGCGGCGTGTCTTTAAACAAAACCGCGTTGGCCCGGTCACTGGGCTTAATCCGAAGCGTGGCATACAAATGCTTGAGGGCTTTGCGTCCACGGATTGCCGCCCGGTCAAACATTTCAGGGCGGTCTTCACGAAACCGAAGGTACTGCCGTACCGCAGTCCGTGCCGAACGCGGCATTTTGCTCCGAATCTGTTTCAGGTAATCCACAATTCGCGCCACTTCATAGGGTGGAAATTCCTGGAGGAGCACAAACCCGGCTTCGCGATATTCAGCCACATCGCTGGCTAGCAAATGGGCGACGAAGACTTCTTTGTGGTCGCGCACATCGCCATGTTGTTGATACCAGACAGCAAGATGCGCATAAAACAACGGGTCAAGCTGTTCCAGTTCGGTGTGCAGGGTTGCCACAGCACCCAACTCCCGGTGAGGAGTGGTCAACAAACTGTTGAGCATTTCAACCCGCAAATCGCGTTCAAATTGTGTTGTCATATCCTGAAACCCCGTTAGAAATGAAGAAGGTGGTTAGTGGTTAGTGGTTAGTGGTTGGTGTTTTAGAGCCAACACCTTCCAAGCCCCAAGCCCCAAGAACAAATTACTAACCACTAACCACTTAATGGTTTCTTCATTCTCAAGTCTTCATTCTTCATTCGTTTAAAAGGTTCTGTCCTGCACAAGTTGTAAAAGCAATTAGTGGTTACACACGGGATTTGAACCCGCTACCCTCTGTTCCAAAAACAGATGCTCTACCCAGTTGAGCTAGTGTATGTATGCTTTAACGGTTTGAGTGCAGGACAGAAAAAATTATGAATTAAGTACCTTACCGAAAATTTCCAGACATTTTGAACCACGAAACACACGAAATACACGAAAAAAATCAAACACTTACCAAATCCAATATCTCAGAAAACTTATGACAAGGTACTTATGAATTATGAATTATGAAAAACTGGCTCTGGTTTGGTTGCCTGTGAGTATTCCCCCACCATATGACTGGTCTCCAGAGAGATATTTTTCTTCATTCTTCGTTCGTTTTTAAAGGTTCTGTCCTGTACGAGTTGCAAAAGCTGTTTTGGGTTACACATTGGATTCGAACCAATGAATGTCTGCTTATGAGGCAGGTGCTCTACCACTGAGCGAGTGTATGTAAGCTTTTTCTGTCGGAGTACAGGACAGAACTCAATTTTCAAAAAAAACAAAAAAGGAATTGTAAATCGCTAACCCTTTGAAAATAATGCTTTACTGACTACTGACTACTGACTACTGACTACTGACTACTGACTACTGACTTGTGATTGATCATCTCCGCGCAAGTTACTGAAGCGGTTGTCACTACGTTCAGTGTGTATCCATTTCACCACAAACCCAAATGGTGGATTTGACAGGAGTCGAACCTGCAGAGCCCGTGAGGGCCGCTGAATTAAATTGAGTGTGTATGCTTCACCGGTCAGAGCGCAGAGATGAAAAGATCAAATGTTCATTTATCCATAGACGGCTTCGGGGCGAATGATCACCGTGCCGTTGGCTGTTCGATCCACAACGTAGTTCTTGAGTCGCTCTGGGGCAACATTGAGCAGTGTCGCAACCCGGCGTAAAACATCAGCGTCGGCTGTGGTCGGTCGGATATTGGCCGCCTGCGGCTGGAAATCATAGGACCGTCCTTCAAATCGAATGTGTACCATACGGTGGGTGCTCCTTTGGAATCGGTTCGATCAGCACTGAGCGGCTGTTCTCTGACTGTGAGTAATGGCATTCTGTGTGCCAGTTCCAGCGACGAACTTATAGATTTTTTATAAAATATTGAAAATACAGGGGTAATTTTTTTTCTTAGGTTTTGCTTGCGATATTCTTTGTTGCTTAAAGTAAGAGTTCTTTAGAAAATCAGATAGTTTTCTTTGAATTTTGTCGAGTACTGATTTGATTCTTTCAACTCTGACTTGATTGGAATATTCGCAACCCATTGTTCGAAACTGGGAAACTGACGTGTCAGGAGCGAACACGGAATAAAGCAGCGTTACTGCCGCTTTCATAAGAAGAAATGATATAACCCATTCAATTACAGTAATTTAAACTCATTATTCTTCGTTTTTTATCCATTGGCACATCACTTGCACTTCTGAGTTGGTTTCAACGTCATTTTTATCCCAGTCAGTAGTCAGTAGTCAGTAGTTCACTCAGTTTATTTGATTGAATCGCTTGACTGTTTTCTAATGCAAGGATTCCATTCTAAGTGGGTATAAGGAATGAACATATGAGGTATTCAAAACTTTTGTTTGGGTCGGTGTGTATCGGCATTTTGGCCAGCTTGCTCAGTTGTACACTTTCCCCGCAACTCCAATCTGCAAGTGCCAAAGCCCAGTCACAGAACGTCAATCGGGTTACCATCAAGGAAGCCCAGGCGCTTTTTGCCAGACAGGAATGGGCTCAAACCGCTGTGGTCTGTGAGGAACTGGTCAAGACCAATCCCTATAATGGAGCGATTTGGGACATGCTTGGGTTTGCCCATCATCAACTCAAGCACTTTGACCAGGCCATCCCGGCATTTCAAAAGGCGGCGGAATGCGGCACCAAGCCTGCAACCCAGTTTTATAATATTGCCTGTGGCTATGCGTTGAAGGGCGAGAAAGAACAGGCCATGGCCTGGCTTGAAAAGGCAATGAAGACCCGCTTTTCAGATTTTGAAACACTTCGCAATGATTCCGATATTGACAGCCTGCGCAATGACCCACGTTTTAAAAAAATGATTGGGGAAAAGCCTGAAGGGTCATTCACTCGCGACGAGCAATGGCGCTATGACCTGCACTATCTGGCAAGTGAATTCAAACGATTACATTACAATGTCTACAACAAACTGGATCAGGCCCGGTTTGAAGCCACCCTGGCTGACATTGATCGCAAAATTCCAACTTTGAAAGATCATCAGATTATCGTCGAACTGGTGTGCCTGACGGCTGCGATTGGCGATGGACACACTTTCTTTATGCCTCCAACCAGTGGTCCGGGCGAGTTTCACAAAATCCCGATTCAATTTACCGAATTCAAAGAAGGGATTTTTGTCACCGGAGCGGTTGAAGAATATAAAGCCGCGCTTGGCATGAAGCTGATCAAAATTGGAAAAACCTCCGTCGAACAGGCATATCGGGCAATCGCTAAAACGGTTTCCCGCGATAACGACATCTGGTTGCGAACGCAAGTCCCCCGCCGGTTTGCGGTTCCAGAATATGTGCAGGCATTTGGAATGATTCCAACTCTTGACGAGGTCCCCTATGTGCTGGCTGATGCAAGTGGCAAGGAAGTGACGATCTCGCCCAAACCACGACCGTTTTTGGAGAAAGTCGAACTGATTTCTGTTCGTCCGAGTGGGCCAGAGGTCACGCCCCTCTACCTGAAAAATCAGGAGGATCTGTACTGGTACGAATACCTGAAAGACTCAAAAACTGTCTTTTTTCAATACAATGGAGTTCAAAACAAACCCGATGAGTCAATTGCGGCCTTTGTGAAGAAGATGTTTGCATTTATCAATGCCAACGAGGTGGAACGGCTCATCATTGACCTTCGGTGGAATGGCGGCGGCAATAACTTTCTCAACAAACCGCTGGTTCAGGAAATCATCCGATGTGACAAAATCAATCAACCGGGCAAACTGTTTGTGATCATGGGGCGCAATACGTTTTCAGCCGCGATTTGTGGTGCTTCGGATTTGCAACAACAAACCCAGGCCATGTTTGTGGGCGAACCCTCAGCCTCACCGCCAAACTTTATTGGTGAGACCATTTTTACCACCCTGCCATTCTGCAAATTGCGGGCGAGCATTTCCACACTCTACTGGCAAAATGCGCCTGCGATGGATTACCGAATGTGGATTGCTCCGGATCTGGCTGCCGAACCGACCTACGAAGCTTTTGTCGCCAATCGCGATCTGGCGCTCGAAGCCATCTTCAGCTATGGGAAGGAATGATTTGGGGCTGAGAAAACCAGGGCTGAGGGCTTGGTTTTTTCAGCCTGATATCAGATGAATGGACTGCAGCAACCGGGTTAAATCATCAATGGAGAATGGTTTGACCAGCCGATTGATAAATCCATGTCGCTGTGGAAAAACCATGCATGGGTCGTTGACATGTCCGCTGCAGGCTACGGCCTGGACGGTTGAGTCCAGTTTCTGGAGTTGATGAAGAGTATCCACACCGCCAGTTCCACCTGGAATCGTCAAATCCAAAATGACCAGATGAAACGGGGTATGATGCTGTTGAGCGGCTTGAAATGCAGAGATTGCTTCAGTTCCATCAACCACTTTGGTGACTTCACAGCCCAAACATTCGAGAGAATCCTTGAGTAAATCCCCAACCAGTGGATCATCTTCGAGGACTAAAATCCGGAGGTTTCCAAACTGGGGCGAATTTGAGTCAACGTCAGGTGACAACAACTCAGTTGGTGTGACTGGGATGGCTGGGACCCAAATCGTAAATTGAGTTCCTTGACCGGGTTGGGAATTGACGGTGATGTGTCCACTATGGCGGCGGACAATGGAATGAACCACCGCCAGACCTAACCCGCTTCCATGATTTTTAGTCGTGAAATAGGGGTCAAAAATTTTATGAATGTGTTCAGGTTGGATTCCAACGCCTTCATCTGAAAATCGCAACCGAAGGTAGGCTCCGGCTTTGAGTGGCAGGGGCGAGTCTTCGTCAAGCATTTCGTTGGTGGCTGAGATGGCGATTTGTCCGCCGCCTGGCAAGGCATCACGAGCGTTTAAAACCAGATTTTGAACCACTTGCCCGATCTGGTTCGGATCCACATTGGCCTCCCACAATCCGGAATCAAATTCGAATCGGCATTTCACATTTGACCCGCGCAAGGCAAAGATGGCGGCTTCGGAAAGCACGGAAGTGATATCGGTTGGCATTCGGTGCGGGGCGCCGCCTTTCGAGAACGTCAAGAGCTGCTGGGCGAGTGCCCGTGCCCGATCAACCGCATTTTCAACCACTTGAAGTTTCGCATCAACCTTTGTCGGGTTGTCGAGCATATGTCTGGCGAGCGAAACATTGCCCAGAATCGCCGCCAGCAGATTATTGAAATCGTGGGCAATGCCGCCAGCCAGCACGCCCAAACTTTCCAATCTGGAGAGTTTCTGGCGTTCTTCTTCCTCACGCCTGCGTTCTGTCACATCAATATTGATCCCAACAATCCCACAAATTTTACCTTCATCCCAGATGGGCAGGATCAGTTGCCACAGCACCCGCTCTTCACCATTGACCAGAAACACATTTTCCTCATCAATATGCTCACCATTAAATACGCGAGCGTGATTGGCTTTCCATTTGGCGATGGTTTCCTGGGGCTGGTTGGCTTCATCTGGCAACTGGCCGACAATCGAACCCCAATGTTTGACGGACTGAGCGTTCTGGTAAGTGCATCGGTGACTGATGTCACGGATCCAGATATCAAACGGGATCACCTCCAGGAGGGCCTGAAAATGGGCCCGGCTTTGACGGAGGGCTTCGGCGGCTTCGCGTTGTTCGGTCAGGTCAATCACCAGCCCTTCGAGCAAGATTGGATTTTCTTCGGCATCAAACACAATTCGGAAGCGATCCTGTACCCACCGAATATTTCCGTTTTTATGGATCACACGATAGGTCAATTCACCTTCAGGTTGAACCTTACACTTCTCAACCCGCTGGCGGACGATCCCCAAATCGTCTGGATGAACACACGTTTCCCATAATTGTGGTGTGTGAAAAAAATCAGACGCCGGATATCCGGTAATTCCTTCAATGGCTGGGTTGAGATACAGAGTCCGAAAATCAGGCAATGAAACCGACCACAAAATTTCCCGCATCCAGTTTAAAATACCATTCAGACGACTCTGGCTTTGTTTGAGTGCTTCCAGGGTGGCTCGCTGTTCAGTCACATCTCTGAAGTTCACCACAATGCCTTGAACAATCGGGTTTTCGAGCAGGTTCCGACTGTACATTTCGACCACTCGCCAGTCACCGTTGGTATGTTGGATTCTGGTTTCGATGATGCGGCCTTCATTTGGATGTGACATAAAGATCTGGGTCTGTTCCCGGATCTGTTCCACTTCATCTGGATGGACGTTGGCATAGGGACTTTGCCCAATGATCTGGTTTGGCCGCCGACCGGTAATTTGCTCAATGGGGGGGGTGATATAGGTTACAATTCCGTGTTGATTGACCACGGCCATCGCTTCAAATGATTTCTCCACCAGGGTTCGGAACCATTCCTCACGCTCACGGAGCCGGTCTTCGGCCAGTTTGCGTTCGGTGACGTCATGAAAACTAAATACAATTCCCTTGAGCTTTGGATTCGAAAGGTGATTTTGAGCTTTTCCCTCGATCCAGCGCCAGGTGCCATCTTTATGTTGAATTCGAACTAAGGCCGTTTTGATGATTTCCGGATGAATGAGTAGTTGATCAAATTCTGCCTTTAAGAGTGGAACGTCATCTGGATGAATAAATGTAAACCCATTGATTCCCTGGACTTCAGGTAACTCGCGCCCCAGAACATAGACATTATTTTGACTGGTATATTTGGTTGATCCGTCAGATGAAACCAGCGTGACGGCTTCTGGAATTTCATTGACCAATCGTCGGAGCCGACGATCAAAATATTCGCGATGGAGTTTGGTGATGCATGTCTTGAGTCGCCTGGGTGATTCCAACAAGACATAATCCTGGAGCCGACCTTGTTCAAGCTGCTCAAGTGCGGTGTCTTCTTCCTGGGCTGTGACCACACCAATGATCGGGATGAGATGAAACCGGGTGTTGAGCTGGGTCAACAGCGATGACTCAACGTGTTGAGTCACCACAATATCTGGGATTGCACTGAGTTCGGGGCCAGGAGGTGGCGTGGTCATACTGAACGAGAATCCAGACTGGCTCAGGATGTGGGACAGTGGATCAGGGGCCGTTGAAATCAAGAGAACGTGCGGTAAGAGTAAATCCTCAACTGGAGGTGACGGCTCAAACATAAAGGTACCTGGCAGGAAATCGACTGGCTAAACTTCTCTGTTAATTGATGTTCTCAACATATCAGGAATGAATGAGAAGCAACAATCGTTTTGCGGCACCTCAGAAGGTCAGCTTCTCAAGTGTGGTGGAATTTCGAGTGGACTTATTCAGGATTGGTTCGAGTCGAGGGCAGATTTTGGGTTTCCACCAGATTGGTGCTGGTAAACTCAGCCGTGGGTAAGGCCGCAATCTCCCGATTCTGGTCCGCTGATCGGGCTGAGTGCGGAAATTGATCACTTTCTTCAGGAAGTATATTGAAAATCTGGGCAATCTGGTCCGCAAATTCCTGGGCAGTTGGACGATCAACTGGTTTCTTGGATAACCCACGCAAGACCAGTGCTTCAACGGCCTCAGGAACATATTCAGCAAATTTCCGCACCGGTGGCGGGGGATATTGCAGATGAGCCACCACCAGACTGGCAAACGCCTGGGCATGTTCGGCAAATGGCTGCCTGCCGCACAGGAGTTCATACATCATCACGGCCAGGCTGTAGATATCAGAGCGGCCATCATACGAGTGAGCCGCCAGACGTTCCGGCGCCATATAGGCCGGAGTTCCAACAATACCCCCAGTTGCTGTAAGTTGCATCCATTCGCCAGTATCATCGCCAAACATTTTCGCCACGCCAAAATCAAGCACTTTGACGATCTCTCCGCCTGGTCCCTGGTGCAGAAAAACATTCTCGGGTTTGATATCACGGTGGATGATTCCCTGGGTGTGGGCTTCGATCAGCGCAAAACACACCTGTTGCGCAATCCGCAAACTGTGCCGAACTGACAAAACCGGAGTTTCCTTCAATACCTCGCTTAGTGCCTGGCCCTGTAACAATTCCATCACCAGAAATGCGATACCGTCGGCTGAAATACCTGAGTCAAGAACCTGTATCGCATTCGGATGGATCACTTTTGAAGCCGAAATGCCTTCGCGCCGAAAGCGTTCGATGGCATCCGCACTGTCGTTGCCGGGTGACGGTTTAAACACCTTGACCGCCACCTGACGATTGAAGGCCAGTTGCGTGGCTCGAAACACAATTCCAAACCCGCCGGCGCCGATTTTTTCATCCAATCGGTATTTCTCATCCAGCACCGTGCCCGGCAATGCTTCGGCCAGCGCTGAAAAAATTCGGTCCGCCTGAATTTGGGACACGACCAGTTTCTGGTTCATTTCGGCCAGTTCCTGATTTTTGCGATCCAAAGCTTTATTTTGAATAGCCAGTTGGGCGGCGGCTTCGGCTTTGGCCTGGGCGGTTTCACGTTCGGCACGGGCGGTGAGTTCCGCTTCGCGAAGTCGCGCCCGGGTTTGCAACCGGTGCTGTTGAAACCGAAAGGCGCCGGCCACCATCCCCGTCAACAGACAGGTATATCCCACATACGCCCACCAGGTCCGCCAGGGCGGCGGCAGAATCACCACTCGGAGGGCGATCCCGGCTTCGTTCCACACGCCGTCATTGTTTGAAGCTTTGACCCGAAAGGTGTATTCGCCAGGATCAAGATTGGTATAGCTGGCAAACCGCCGGTGACCACAATAAATCCAGTCGCGGTCAAAACCTTCAAGCTGGTAGGCGTACTGGTTTTTATCCGGCAGATGAAAATTCAAGGCCGCAAATTCAAACGACAGATAATTTTCATCATAACGAAGCGGTGCAATTTCCTTGCCGTTAAAGCCTTCGACCAGATGGTCATACTGTCGAAACTGGGTTATAACGACTGGTGGAATGTACGGGTTATCGGTGATATCACGCGGGTGAAACAGGTTAAATCCATTGATTCCACCAAATAAAAGCTCGCCTTGCGGTGATTTGGCATAAGCGCCGGAATTAAATTCGTTACTCTGCAATCCATCCCGGATGTCATACGCCCGGATCGCTCGGGTGCGGGGATTGTATTTGGCGAGCCCGGTGTTGGTGCTTAACCAGAGGTTGCCATCGTCATCCAGCACAATGCCATAAATGTTGTCATCCGGCAGGCCATTTTGAGTGGTAACGGGCGAAAACTCTCCGGTTGTTGGTGAGAACCGGTTTAATCCCCCGTTGGTGCCAATCCACAGGGTGCCGTCAGCGTCCTCGACCAGACAAAAAACCCGGTTGCTGGTGATACTTTTTGGATCCGTGGGATTGTGAACATAGTGCCGAATGTGGTGTGAGGCCGGGTCATATCGAAACAACCCGGCTGAAGTGGCCAGCCACAGGAGATTGTGTTGACCAAACACAAGCGACCAGATCCGGTTGTTGCCGACTTCAGAGGCTTCTTCGGGAAATGGGCGAAAAACCTGGGCCGTGCCGGTATCTGGATCAAAGCGGTTTAAGGTATAGCCGGAAGATGAAAGCCACAGATTCCCAGTCTGATCCTCGGCAATCCGCATCACCGTGCTGGAGCTTAAACTCTGGGGGTTTTGCGGATCGTGTCGGAAACAGGTAAAGGTGTCGGTGTCGCGTTCATAGCGACAGAGACCCGCGACTGAGCCGAACCAGAGCCGATGGTGCCGGTCTTCAAAAATACAGGTGGCCACTTTGGCTGGAAACCCGGTTTTGCCGGTTATATCAACCGGATACACTTTGACGATGCCGGCAGTCGGATCAATCCGGTTGAGTCCATCAGGCGTGCTGGCCCAGATGAGTCCGCTACGATCTTTATACAAGGCGAAGACCGATTCATGACTCAGTGTATTGGGCAGGTCCGGATTGTGAGTGAAGTGCTGGAAGCGCCGGGCACGGTAATCCAGCCGATTGAGCCCGCCGCCGCTGAGTCCCACCCAGACATTGCCGGCTCGGTCTTGAAAAATGGACCGAATATTGTCATCGCCAAGCGTGGTTGGATCCTTGCGGTCGTGCCGATACTGGATAAAGCTATCGCTTTGTGGGTCATAGAGATTGAGTCCCAATCGGGCGCCAATCCACACTCGTCCCTGCTGATCACAATAGAGTGCCCGAATATTGCTGGCCGTCAGGCTCTTTGGATTGGCCGGGTCGCTGACATAGGTTTTCAGCTCGCCGGTGCTCACCGAGTAGCGGCATAGTTCTTTGGTCGTGCCGATCCAGAGATTGCCCTGGCGGTCAAATTTGAGCGAAATACAATGTGGGCTGGGCGCTTCAGGGTTTTTATCGTCAGTCAGTTTTACAGCGGAGAAAGTCTGGGTATTTGGATCAAACCGGTTGACGCCACCGCCATCCGTTCCAATCCAGAGAATTCCGTTCTGGTCCTGAGCAATCGCTCGAACGTAATTGTGACCAATACTTTGCGGGTTATTTGGGTCGTATTGAAACCGTTGAAATGAATTGGTTTTTGGAAGATATAAATGCAGTCCGTTGGTGGTTCCAAGCCAGATTCGGTGGTTTTGATCTTCAACGATGGCATCAACCCGGCTGGCCGCGAGGGCACTCGGATTGGCCGGGTCAGGATAGAAACGGGTGAACGTGCCGGTTTTGCGGTCAAACCGGGTCGCTCCGCCGCCATTGGTGCCAATCCATAAAAACCCTTGTGAGTCTTCCAGCAGACAATGGACGTCATTATTGATCAAACTATTGGGATTATTTGGGATATAGCGATAAATGAAAAATTCATACCCGTCATAGCGGTTTAATCCATCCTGAGTGCCGATCCACAGGTATCCGTCCTGATCCTGAACCATACACTGGACCGAGGATTGAGACAGGCCCTGTTCAAACGTGATGTGCCGAAAGACAGGGCGGGGAGGTTCAGCGGCAGACACCAGTGCCTGCCAGCCAAAAAGCAGCAATCCCAGACACATCAGACAGGCGAGACGAGGCATAGACAATGAAAAACAGGTTGAGCGAGAATCGTAAAAGCAAAAAATCGTGTAGAGGGTGGGAATAGCTCTGATTGAAAAAAGTGCGTAAGCCTAACTGAAATCAGGACATTTGAAAACCGGGGGTGGTGTTTTCCAGGTGAGGAGGTCAGACTGTCATCGCCTGTTGTTAAGAGAACCATTCTTTTTCGTAGTGGTACACTTTAGTTTTGTGTCACACAAATAAACTTTTGGGAAGTTTCTGATTGTATTTTGGTGTCATCCACCAGTTAGAAAACCTGATTCGGCAGTTACAAAAAAAGGTCAGGAGGTTAAGCCAGATGATCAAAGCACTGTTATCAATAGGAGTTGGGTTCATTCTCTGTTTGCCTGTTTTTGGGAATTCTCATCAGTTGAGTGACTTATCACAGAAAGAAAAAGCTCAATTTCTCATCTATGAGCCAGGCGCTAACCGCTCAACAGTGCTTATTGCTGGACAGTCAGTTCTTGTTTACCCACAACCTGGAGAACTGACTTCGCGTGGGTTTTCCTGGAACAGTGATATTCTCCACTATGGATTCCCAACTATGTCACCCGATGGAACCCGAATAGCGTTTGTGAGACGGTTAAACAGTCAAAGCCAGGATGAAACGATCACGGTTTATTCGTTTGCGTCCAAAACCTATCTCGATGTAATTACCCTACCGCTAAGTGTTTATGCCCTTGCCTGGTCCCCAGTGAATGACACCATCGCTTTTTTGGCCAAAGAGAAAGATGGATATAAGTTCGTTCTTCAACAGGTCAACCTGCAAGGCCAGTCAGCCCCAGAATTGCTGACACCGGCTGTTTTTGGCCCAAACGATTTATTTTCCTGGTCTCCAGATGGGAAAAAAATTGTGATTGAACAGTCCACCCCGAACGAATCTGATCCTGCGAAGGAAAAGCAGTTGTTGATTCTTGATTTGGAAACCAAAACCTTGAAATTTCTGACTTATGGGTACAATCCGTCCTGGTCCCCGACTGAACAAAAAATTGCCTTCCTAGATGTTCAGCAAAAGCATTGTTTTCAAATCAATTCCGATGGCACAAAAAAACAAAAGCTGTTTACCTATCGGGAGTTACTCCCTTCTGGTCACACCTTGGTCGGTCCGTTGGTTTGGTCGCCTGATTCACGATTTCTGGTCTACCATATCACTGACGGGATGAAAGGGGATCGTCGAAAGGTTTTTTGTTTCGAGTTGAAAAATGGAAAAAAACGACGAGTAAAGTGTATTAATTCTTTTTTACTTGTTAGCTGGAAAAAAATAGTGAAATTTTCTGAGAAAAATTAGGTAATGTTATGGAAAAAATATGCTATTCAAAAATAAGACTCATTGGATATATTGCCTGGGTCGCTTCCTCTTTTTTGGCTTTGTCAACCCTAGTATATTCAATTGGGCAAAATTCATTTCAGAAAAGTAAAACTCAATTAATCCAGGAGGTTTTACTGAATCAACCTGATTTTTATGCTCAACTCACAACACTGGAAAAGAAGGAGAAGGGAACTTTTCGTGTTGCTAAGAAAGAGGAATTCCGTCGATTTGAGATTGTTGTTCCATTGGAACGACAACATAAAGAAACAGTTGTTTTGATAACAAAAAATAAGCAAGCAATTGCTTCATTATTGCCAGATAGAAAAGGATTTCTTGATTCCCCAGAAATAGGCTTGCCTGGTAATGTGAACTTTCTTCCTCTGGCACTTCAGATGTGTTGTGATCAACCAACATTGATTGAAAAGGTGGTGGCTGAGAAAGGCATATTACTTTCGGAAGAGGGATCCAAATGGATAGATGGTTATGAATGCCAGGTGATTAAGATAGTTGAGCCGTCATCCAAAGTTGTGTGGCGAATCTTTTGCGCAAAGGAATTGAGCAATTTGATAATCAAAGTTGAAGTACCTTCAGAAAGGTTTTCATATACCTTGAGTGAGATCAAGTTAGTTGTACCACAAGAACTTTTCCAAATTCCTTCTGACTATAAAAAAATTGACTTACTCAAGGACCAGGCCAGGTAAGTTAATGTAAAGTCAACCTTTTTCTCATTCTTGGTCCCCAAGGTTTACTGCAATTTAAACGATGTTTCTGGATATCGTATCTTACCCGTCAGTCCAACCGGGAGTTCTGAGACAAAGATAATTTTCCGGGGAATTTTGAAGGCGCTGATTCGTTCTTTCAAAAAAGTCTCAAGCGCCAGTTCAGTTAAGGTTTCATCTGACCGGGTGACAAACGCCCAGGGAACTTCTGAAGTATCCTTAGATTGAGCCGATATCACGACACAACCCAAAACTGCCGAATGGCTCAGTATGGCTTGCTCGACTTCACCGGGAGAGACGTTGTCTCCGGTGCTCAGGACAATGATGTTTTTCTTGCGTCCGGCAAACCAGAAATATCCTTCATTATCCTGATAGGCCAGATCGCCGCTGGCCAGCCAGCCGTCTACAAAGGCAGCCTGGGTGAGCGGGGCATTATTTAAATATCCAACCATTGTTCTTGGGCTTTTGATGTAAATTTCGCCGACTTCACCAGTGGGAACTTCAATCCCCTGTGAGTCCACCAGTTTAATTTGAATATCGGGGCCCGGTTTTCCCAGCGCCAGGCATTTATCGAGGCGTCCCTCAAAATTCACCAGGGCCCAGCTTGATTCCGTCAGCCCATAACTGACGGCTAACGGCTTTCCAGTGAGCGCAATAAATCTATTTTGAACTCGTGGAGTCACGCGATCAGCCCCTACGGAAGCAAACAATACGTTCTGAAAGCTGCTTTCCGAGATCGCTGGATGATGCAGCAGGCGGTCAAATGGGTTGACGGTCATCATCAAATGCGTCGGCTGGTATTGATCAACGGCAGCCACCAGTGGTTCAAGATCATAAGATTCAAGCAACACGATCCGGCCACCTGCCGCCAGCAATGCCAGACTTTGATGAAGGCCGACGCTTTGAGTCAAACACGATGCCACAACGGCGGTGCTCTCTGGCGTGAGTTTGGTGTGGTTGAGCCGGAAATGTAAGATGTGATTGAGGTTGCGGTATGAGAGCACCACACCTTTGGCATACCCTTCAGAACCCGAAGTGTGCAACACAAACCCTGGGCTGTCTTCTGAAAGGCAGGGGGCAATAAAGTCCCGCCGGGTATTCGTCAATTCATGATAAGTGCGAAAGGGTGCGGACTGCTGGTCTGACTCAATGACATAAATCTGATGAAGGCTGGTCGTGGCAAACTCCACGGGCCACTCGTCAAGGATTTTTCGTGAGGTGATCAGGTTTTTGGCCTGGGTGGCAACCAAAATATGATGTACTTCCGACCAGGTCATTCCCTGATGAAAAGGCATCGGAACAATTCCGGCTTTCAAACAAGCCAGAAAAATACACAAAATTTCAGGGCAATTTGGCAGCCAGATCGCGAGTAAGTCACCAGGGGTGGCAGTTTGCAATAGTCCGCAGGCCAGCCGCGAAACTTCATCTGAGAGGTCTTGATAGGTATAAGTCCAATCCTGATAAACGAGCGCCGTCTTCGCCGCCATAGCTGGAAGACTGGAATCAAGAATGTGGCGCACGTCAATTGTCATAGATCCAAGAGGGTTCAGGGTGTTAGAGGGTTTCAAGACATTGTTAACCACGAAACACACGAAATACACGAAACAAATCAAATACTTGCCAAAACAGGTGTTCAGTAGCTTACTTCAGGCAGCGGAAGGCCGCCGCGAATCGCCCCGGCCTCAGTATTTTGAAAGAAATAGTGTTTGTACCGAGGCGACAGGGGGCGTGAATTGGGCACGGAAAGCCAGATTCGGGACAAATGCCGCCGACAGGCTTCGTTTGTTTGATCATCTTTGAATGCGGCTCGGGCATGAAAGCAGACGAAATTATTCACAAACACCATATCGCCCGGCTGATACTGAAAAGTGAGGTGCCATTTCTCGTTTTGCAATTCGCCTTCAAACGCAGCGATGGCCTGGTGTTGGTGGGGCGTAAGCCGTGGCACTTCAGCAAGTTCCTGGGCCTGATCAATATAAAACCGCGAGTATTTGCAGGCAAAATAGCCTTGTTCCGTACTAAAAGTTGGCATCGAGTACACCCGTTGTTTGGGAAGCAGGTCCTGGTTCATCCCAGTTCGTACAAATAAATAATCCTGATAGGTGTTGGTGAAATCTTGATAGAGCGTTTGTACGTGTTTGGGTGACGATCTGAGCAGCGCATTGTGGATGGCCACGCTGCTGGCAAACAGCCCCTGACCTCCAGACAAAGCTGGTTTAATACATAAAAAGGAAATGGCATCGCACGGGTCGTTGTGAAACGGCAGGGCACGGTTGTGTTTACTGCCACGGCGTTCGATCAGTGATGCCTGCCCGACGTCTTTGATGTCTTGGACCATCTCTCCAAAAACGGTTTGCGGGCGTGGCGTCCCGACATAGCTGGCAATTCCAGCGTGCAGCAACTGTAGTTCCTTACCTGAAAAACCCGAGACCGGCACGCCTTTCAACAAAACCAGGCCATATTTTTCTTCCAGGTCAGTCTGGACTTGTTTGAGTCGCGGGCCCAGGGTTGGCAATGGAAAATTGGCTGGCTGCGGGGTCATATTTCCGTGAAGCCACTGAGCGGTCAGCCCTTGGGAATGGGTGGTATCCTTAAAAAATTCCAGGGCAGAAATCAATTCGGCTTGTTGGGAATCAGTCAGGTGGATAATCCAGGAAGTATCTCGGTGGAGAGTTGCTGCGTCCCAGGCAGCCAGAATTTCAAACGGTTGTATCATAGGGGGATTGGGGCTGAACAGAAAATGCAGAATACCAGGGTATTGACTGGTTGCTGATTAAAGATGGGAACCCCCAATTTTGTCAAATAAGTATGAAAAGAAGAATTTGACCTTCTGGTCCAATCTCATTCGTCTGTACCCGGAAGTCCAACCAGAATTTCACGACAAAGAACATAGAGGAACACCGAGGCATTAAATGGGGGGATGGAATTTCGGTGATTCCGAATTGGCTTTCGCCCGGATGGGCGCCGGACAATAGCCGGTGGTTTGCCGCTTTGGGCACACCACCGGATCTTTGGTCCGCAGTGGGTTGCGCCCGGATGGGCGCTGGAAGCTGGTTCGGGTCCCGGTTTTCGTGGAAGTTTCGACTGCTGGCTTACGACTCCTGTTCCAGCGCCCATCCGGGCGCGAACCCGTGATGGCGGCTCTGTCCGGTGGCCGCGTGTCCAAAGCGACACTTGCCACCGGCTATTCTCCGGCGCCCATCCGGGCGAAAACCAATGTTTCTGCCAGCGAGTGGTCGAATTTCATCCCCCTTTTATAGGGACTTGTACTAAGTTTGGTTGATTGAATTACTTGACTGCTTTTCAATACAAATGTTTCCTTGCACAATGGCATAAGGTTTGAAAATGTGCATGAAAAAGAGGGTTGGGAGATTCCCAACCCTTTCAAGAGGCATTGTTACCCATGCTTTACAATGCACCATTGCAAAAGTGACTCGACCGCGCCCATTGGAACGCTCGTTTTTCAGATAAATAGTTCCTCAGTCCGTATTCGGTTGGAATCTCGGAAATTATTGAAGAAACTGGATTTATTTTCCGTGTAGTTCGTGTATTCCGTGGTTTCTTTTTCTGATAAAGAAATCGTTCTCTCTGACACTACACAGGGAGTCACTTGCCTTATCCAACAACATTCACCTGTCTCAAAAAGACACCCGCTGGATCGTCCAGTAAACCGCGATACAGGCGATCAGCATTGATGCTGGGACGACGATGAGACGGCGGTACCAGTCGCGATGGGCGCAATACCATCCGACAAGCAGAAAAGCTGCCCCGATCACAGCCAGTTGTCCAGCTTCAACCCCGATGTTGAACGTCAACAACGCCATTACAAATTCCGAGCGGGGCAATCCAAGCTCCTGAAGTACTCCCGCGAATCCCATCCCGTGCAGTAGCCCGAAGGCGAAAACCAGAGCCACCCGCCAGGATTTCAGCTCTGAAAGATAGATATTTTCAATGGCGACATACACGATGGAGAGAGCAATGAAGGGCTCGACGATCTTCGGCGACAGGGCAATCAGTCCGTACATGCTCAGCCCCAACGTGATGGAATGAGCGATGGTGAACGCACTGACTTGCCACAGAACGGAGCGAGCACGATTGCTCAACAGGTAAATGCCAAGCACAAACAGAATGTGATCCAGCCCGTAGGGCACAATGTGGGTAAAGCCAAGCGTGAAGTACCGCCAGGCAATCCCAAGCCGATCAACCGATTCTGTCGGCGGAGTCAAGGTGAAGGGAGCGCTGCTTTGACCGCCGTCGAGCCATTCGGTTGTGACCTTCTCAGATGTATCCCAGCCAGACGTCAATGAGTAAGCGGCAAACGTCCAGCTATAATTCCAGGTAAAGTGCCGTGCCTCTGGAGGAATCTGACCGGTCAGTCGGATGGTTGCAACTGCTGGTAACAGGGCATCGCTTGCTGGCGCGACAGAATACGTGATGACCGGACGAACTTCCGACGAATCAAATGCCAGGTTTACTCGCTGGCGAAATTTCTCATCGAAACTGGTAAGTAAAGCCTGAAGATGCGCTGGACTGGTGTCGGCAGGTACCGGGCCACCAGTTGAAGCTTCGAGCTTCTCGACGAGTGTCACCGCATCGGTCACAATTT
Organism: Acidobacteriota bacterium; assembly: GCA_016208495.1. Taxonomy (NCBI): domain Bacteria; kingdom Pseudomonadati; phylum Acidobacteriota; species Acidobacteriota bacterium. The sequence continues at coordinate 39,836 of JACQXX010000110.1, forward strand.
TGACTTCGTAAGTCCGATCTTGCTGAAAAAAGAGGACTGACACGCGCGTGGTGCCGATTTCATGGGCGCGAACCACGGCACAGCACAGAAACGCAACAACAACCGCGCATAGCGTTGGGCCGATAAGCCACCGTCGCCCCGAAGCTGAACGCACAACCGCCAAAATACTGGTGCCCATTCCTTTATGACCTTTGGATTCTGTGATTCCTCATTCCTATGAGGCACTTTTTGTTCGAAGTTCGAAGGTGAGTGATGCCCAAAAGCTTTCCCATTGGGAGATGGTGCCGGGTGCCGCCGGAACCATATGAACGGCTTTGATCAGCCACATCCCGTTTGGTCGCAACCGGAACCGCACGCGACCATTGGCATCAGTCCGAGCTGACAGTTTTTCGGAAGGGTTCAGACGGTTCATGGCAACGACGAGCGCGCCAGCGAGCGGACGGTTCTGATACACCAGGCAAACCGGGAGATCCTCACCGGCGCGGAGGGTGTACGGATTTCGTTCCGCCACGAGTTCGAGGGGAAAACCGAGGCGCCGATCAGCTTGTGCTTTGCTTGGAGACCCCGACAGCACCAGGCTTTTGGCGCAGCGTGTAAAGAGTTCGCGGGTACTGGCGCCAGTTTCATTGCGACGGGCTCTGAGTGCCGTAATTGTATCGAGCCCCTCCTCTTTCAAATATTGATTGAACTTGCCTGCCGCCAACTCAACAATGCTTGGGTGGCTATAATAACCGATGACGAGCAAGCCGGGCCTGGCTATGCGCAAGAGACCAGCCGGATCAGTGCCGTTCCGACCATAAATCGGATTGCGGCCAGACGTGTCTTCGACGATAAACTGATTGACGAGCGCGGGATTGCGCGGAACTGGATCGCCGAGAAGGTTTTGCCCCAGACGTAATCGCACGCCAACGATTTGACCTCGTTCCGGAGAAAAGGTCGTTGGTTCGATCCATAGATCATGCGCAAGAATGGGTGTTGGAAGCAGAATGGTCACCGCCAGCACCACCAGCCGACGAAATATTGATGGACTCAACCGAAGGGAAATCATGGGTATTCTCACCTGTCTCCAGAAAAAAGTTCAAGCTTTAGCTTGCGAAACTTTTTACTTCAGAGTGCTCAAATTATTGATTTTATTTGAATTATAATAAATAACGGCCCCCGCGAGCGGGGGCCGTTCTGATTCTATCGCTGGCAGGCTATGGGAGCGGGACATCTGGAACCGTCGGTTCGTTGATATCACCATGTCCCTGGAGCAGGCCCTGGTGAGCCGGTGCCAGGAACGGAAACCGGTTGAGATAGTTTTTGTCGTTGACTTCAACGCCTTTGGCGAGACCGGCGGTTGCGTCACCGGCCACGATCAGGCTGATCAGCACACTATTGACATTGACCTGATTGCGGTTTGGCGCCGTTCCGCCACCCAGGCGGCGACCATTGGGGAAGCTCGAATCAATGGCGGCATCGAGCGTAATGACATCGCCCGTGGAACCGTCAGCAACTGGGATTGGCCGTCCCAGGTTGATGGCACTGATGATGTCCATGCGAGGCCCTTTGAGTTTGGCAACGACGCTGTCTGGAACACCAAGGGCTTTATAAATGCCGAGGGCTTCGGCGTCGCGCACAAGCACTGGAAACAGGATATCGGCGCCAAAGTTGGTCACGTCGCGGAGCGGATTGGTGCGCAGATAGAGCGTCTGCCGTTGCGTTCCGACCAGCCCGGCGTTAAACAGCGGCAACGCGTTGCGACCAACCTGGACATACGGGCCAGAACCTTTGATGCCGGTGATGATGTTGCTCATATCAACGACTTGCTTCTTCTGACGAAGGATTTCTGAATGCACCCGAAGCAAGCTGTCGGTTGATTTCGGATCAAGCGTTCCGTTGTGCGGAATGCCGTTCGGGAAAATGTCAGTAATTGGCACTTCAAGCGCAATCGAAAGGACATTGAAGCCCGTGAACACATCTTCCGCTGGGGCGCTACGCCCTCCTGGAATTCCACCAAGATCGTTGCGGTTGAAGTTGACCAGATCGAAAATGCCCTTTTCATCAAGTTGATAGGGATCGTCAAACTGGCCGGCGATGATCCGTCCGCCGTTCGAAAGCGTGTGAATAAAGGAATCCACGAAGGTTTGATCATACAGACCGACAGAACGGCTTGAAGGATCTTTAGAATCGTACCCCGAGAAAGCGCCAAGTTTGTAAATCAGCCGGTCAGTCTGCGGGCCGTGGTTGTTTGGAAGTACTGGAAGGTCTTTGCCCAGGATGACGTCGGGTTGCCCTTTCACGAGCCGGGTAATGGTCAAGGTCTCTGTGCCGCCGGTGAGCTGCCAGAGAAGCTCGTTGCCGCCGCCCAGCGGATCCGTGGCACTGGGGGTTGCTTCTGGCAACAGCGCGTTTTTGAACTCAACGCGATACACCACTTTATCTTCAAGACTGGCGCCGATTCCGATGTGAAACTCATAGCGGTAGCCATTGGAAGTCCGCAGGCCCTGGTTCCCCTGGCCCGGCTCGTGGAGCGGGTTGTAGTTCATGATCAGGTAGAGTTTATCGTGCGTGCCGTCTGACACCCAGGCATAGGTATCAGTATTGTCGGCAGCCGGTTCGTTCAGAACCGCCAGCGCCTCACGGTGGCTTGATGCCTGTAATGGCAACCCCGTTACGACCAGTAGAGTTATTGCAAATAACGCTTTGAATAACAGTTTTTTCATTTCGATCTCCTTTGGGTTCTAAGGTTTGGCTTCAAAATAAATGATGATTTAGATTGAGTAATTTGAACTGAAAACCTCTGTGGAAAAGTGAGGCGCCAGATCCTGGCGTTCCAATGAATAAGGTAAAAAAACAATCAAACCAGAGGACTTCTTCAACTTGCGGTTTCTGAAGCAGAGAAATGATGAAGTTCTTTTGAGGCAAAACCTAAAATTCTCATTTTGTTTATTGAACCCCAGTGAAGGACACTCAATCGGTACAAAGATCCAGGGTTTAAGTAGAAGAGGCTCTGAACTGGGAAATGGTAGGTTGAGTTCTCCGCAAAAATCCTCAAGAAAATCTCAAATTGTTATATGGTAAGGCGGGCTTAAATATTTTTTTGAAGTGAAAAGGAAACTTGCCTGTAGTGCAAACTATTTATAATAAAGAACTTGGTTGAGTTTAGAAAAAAAATGACCATACTCATTTTCTGAAAGGCGATGGTTCAGGGCTGAGCCGAAAAATAATTGCGGCCTGTCGCCTGGGGTGAAATGCTTGCAAAAAATGAAAAGAGCGTGTAGCACTTCAGCCTCACGCTCTTTTTTAGGGTTCCGGTGTTTAAAAGACAATAAGGACGAAAAGGACTTAAATTCGAAAACCCCCGAACCCCCGAAACCCTGGACAAGATGACAAGATGACAAGGTGACAATGGGACAAGGTGACAATGGGATTTTTTCATCCCTCATCCTTCATCCCTCATCCCTCATCCCTTGAAAGAACCCAGAAACCCTGAACCCTGAACCTCGAAACCATGAACATTTCTCAACTGATTGCTGATGAACTTTCGCTTACAATTACTCAAATTCAGAATGTTTTAGCGCTGTTTGCCGAAGGCGGTACTGTTCCGTTTATCGCCCGCTACCGCAAGGAACGGACTGGCGAACTCAACGAAATCGTTCTGCGCGACATTCAGGACCGCTATGAGTACCTGACCGAACTCGAAGACCGGAAGAAAACGATCCTTGATTCAATTACTGAACAAGGGAAGCTGACCGATGAACTCCGCCAGCAAATCGAATCGTGTCTCAACAAAACCGAGTTGGAAGACCTCTACCTGCCCTATCGTCCAAAACGCCGAACTCGGGCGACGATTGCCCGCGAAAATGGCCTCGAACCGCTGGCCATGCTCATCAAGGACCACAACCAGCCTGGCGCACCGGAAATTGCCCTCGAACTCGAAGCCCTCAAGTTTATTTCCGAAGATGGCAATATTAAGACGATTGTTGAAGCGCTACGGGGCGCCTCGGATATTTTGGCGGAGGAAGTTTCGGAAAAAGCCGAACTCCGCGCCCATTTGCGCAACTATTTTCTCAACGATTCAGTTGTGGTGGCGCAAATCAAGGAAGAGTTTCCCCTGGGTACAACCAAATTTGAGATGTATCGCGACTACCGCGTACCAGTAAAAGACATTGCGCCGCACAATATGCTGGCGCTCCGCCGGGGCGAAAACGAAGGCGTGTTGACGTTCAACTTCGAGTTTGACGATGCCCATGTTCAACAATACCTCGAACACCAGGAACTCCACACCGATGCGGTGCAACTGCGCAAGTTCTATCAGGAACTGCTGGCCGATGCGTTTGACCGGCTGATGAAAACATCGCTTTTGGGTGAAGTGCGACTCGAAAAGAAAAAATATTCAGATGTGATTTCGATTCAGAACTTCGAAGCGAATTTCCGCGAACTCCTGCTTTCAAGCCCCGCCGGGATGAAGCCGACGCTTGGGGTGGATCCTGGGTTCCGAACTGGCTGTAAAGTCGCGGCGATTGATGAAACTGGAAAGTTTGTCGGGTATGAAACGGTCTTTCCGCATCAGTCGGAAAACGAACGGGCGCGGGCGGCTGATACATTGCGCAAGATGATCAAGCGCTATAACATCAGTTTGATTGCGATTGGCAATGGGACGGCTGGCCGCGAAACCGATGCCTTTGTCACCGAAGTCATCAAAGAACTCGATACCCGACCCATCAAGGTGATGGTCAACGAATCAGGCGCTTCGATTTATTCAGCGAGTCAGGTGGCGATTGATGAATTTCCCGACATGGATTTGACCGTTCGCGGCGCCATCAGCATTGCCCGTCGGTTGCAGGATCCACTGGCGGAGCTGGTCAAAATTGATCCGAAATCCATCGGTGTCGGCCAGTATCAGCACGACGTGGATCAGAAATTGCTCAAGAAAAAGCTGGAAGAGACCGTTGAAAGCTGCGTGAACTTCGTTGGTGTTGATCTCAACACGGCTTCGAAGGAATTGCTCAGCTATGTGGCGGGGATCAATTCGTCGGTTGCCAAAAACATTGTCAGCTTCCGCGATGAACACGGTGCTTTCCGCAGTCGTCAGGAGCTGATGAAAGTGCCGAAGTTTGGCCCGAAAACGTTTGAACAGGCATCGGGCTTTTTGCGGATTCGTGACGGGGTAAACCCGCTCGATAATTCAGCGGTTCACCCGGAAAGCTACCCGATTGTCGAGCGGATTGCGGCTGATTTGAACGTGCCATTGACGGACATTACCCGGATTCCGGATCAGATTCAAAATCTGGATATCCGCAAGTACGTCACCGCTGAGGTTGGCGAACCCACACTGGCGGACATTAAAAATGAATTATTGAAACCAGGGCGTGACCCACGGGCGGAATTCCGGTACGCGACCTTCAACGAGGAAATCAAGGAAATCACGGATCTGTCGCCAGGGATGATCCTCGAAGGCACCATCACCAACGTGACCAATTTCGGAGCGTTTGTGGACATCGGTGTTCATCAGGACGGGCTGGTCCATATTTCACAGATGTCGGCCAAATTTGTGGATGACACCACCAAAGTCGCCAAAGTTGGCCAGATTGTGAAAGTGCGGGTGGTTGAGGTCAACGTTCCGCTCAAACGCATCAGCTTATCAATGCGGCTCAATGAACCGACGGCTGCCAAACCCAAGGTCCCAGCCGCCGCACCACAGGCCAGGCCGCAGACAACCGGAAAATCGAAACCGGTGCCGGCGGCCCAGCCAGCCAAAAAGCATGCCACAATTGATGACCTGATGGCCAAATTCAATCGCAATCGAGGGTGAGGAACAGGGTTCCGGGTTCTGGGTTTTCGAATTTATGTCCCTTTCGTCCCTTTCGTCCTTTATGTCTTTTAAGCCCTGAACCCTGAACCCCGAACCCTGAACCCTAAAGTTTTAGTCCTATACAAATTACACAGAAAGGGTTTTTATCGAATGGGGAAGCAATTTTTGGATAAAGTTGTGCTGGTGACTGGTGGTGGCTCCGGGATTGGTCGAGCCACCGCGCTCGCCTTTGCCCACGCTGGCGCTCAGGTTGTGATTTCTGATGTGTCAGTCGGAGGCGGGGAAGAAACTGTAAGGTTGATTCAGGAAGCCGACGGGAAAGCCAGTTTTCTCAAGGCGGATGTGTCAGTGGTGGCCGAAGTTCAGGCGCTGATTGAGAAAATCGTTGCCGACTTTGGACGACTCGATATTGCCTTTAACAATGCCGGAATTCCGGGTGATTTAGGAAAAACGGCTGAGTGTTCGATTGAAAACTGGGAACGCGTGGTGGCGGTTGATTTAAACGGCGTCTTTTACTGTGCCAAGTTTGAATTGCAGCAAATGCTCAAACAGGGTGAAGGCATCATTGTGAATATGGCTTCGGTCGCTGGGCTGGTCGGAACGCCATTTGGAGCGCCCGCCTACGTTGCCAGCAAACACGGCGTGGTTGGGTTAACCCGATCAATGGCGCTGGAATATGCCCGGTCCAATATCCGGGTCAACGCGGTTTGCCCCGCGTTTACTGATACTCCAATCTTGGATCCGCTCCGCGCCTTTGACCCAACTATGGTGGAACGTTTTGCCGACCGCCAGCCGCTGGGCCGGCTTGGAAAACCCGAAGAAGTTGCTTCGGTCGTGTTGTGGTTGTGTTCACCCGCCGCCAGTTTCATCACCGGTGCGGCAATCCCAATTGATGGTGGAACGACAGCCAATTAAAAAGCGAGTAGCGAGTAGCGAGTAGTGAGTAGTCAGAAAAAGATTCTCCGTTCAAGGTGGTTTGAAATTTGCGGATCTTTGGTATTTCCCGTGGAAACGAGCAAAACTCCAAAAACGAATATTGATTCTAAAGAATTTACCGGTTCAAATTTTCATCAAAATGCCAATTTTCACGGCAAATACCAAAGAGCCAATTTTGCTTTGGTAACTGTGAAGTACCCAAAGGCTGAAAAGTGAATTCAAGTACCAATGGCTTGACTACTCACTACTCGCTACTCACTACTCGCTACTCTTGCTACTCACTATTCGCTTTTTGATCAATCCTTCACTCAAAAGAGGTTCTATGAATGATCCGATCCAGCGATTTTCCACCCGTGTTGAAAACTATGTGAAATATCGGCCTGGCTATCCGGCTGGGGTCCTGACGATGCTGGAACAGGAATGCGGACTTACCGCTGAGTCAATTATTGCCGACGTCGGCTCCGGCACCGGGTTTTCAACTGCCCTGTTCCTGGAGCATGGAAATCAGGTCTATGGCATTGAGCCTAACCTGGAAATGCGAACCGCAGGGGAAGCCTATCTGGCCAAATATCCTAAGTTTGTGAGTCTTGACGCCCGATCTGAAGCGACCACCCTGCCAGACCAGAGCGTTGATTTTGTGGTCTGTGCCCAATCCTTCCACTGGTTGAACCGTGAAAAGACCCGACCGGAATTTGTGCGGATTCTCAAACCCGATGGCTGGCTGGTGATCATTTGGAATGACCGATTGATGGACACAACCCCTGTCCTTCGGGCTTATGAAGATGCACTGCAGAAATACTCGACTGATTATTCAGTGGTGAATCACAAGCGAATTGAATATGCGACGCTAGCTGAGTTTTTTGGTGGCGACCATTTTCAGGTGCGGCATTTTGAGAATATCCAGGAGTTTGACTATACCGGTTTCATTGGCCGGGTGCTGTCATCATCCTATGTGCCCGAACCCGGCCATCCAAACTATGAGCCGCTCATGCAAACCCTGAAGACGGTGTTTGATGAATATAATCAAGATGGAAAGGTCAACTTTGAATATGACACGCAGGTGTTTTTTGGAAAATTGAAATCATGAGTGGTTCGGGATATCAGGAAATTCTTTCCAAAATGAAGTGAGTTGAAATCCAGCCGATTTTTCGGATCTGGTTGGGTTAAGGGAATTGATAAAGGCAAAGCACCGCAGGTAGAATGGTTACCCGAAGCCGGGGAATTTTGAGTTCATCAAAAACATCCCCGGCTTTGGCTTTCTGGCCGCAAGTCTCCTTTATCCAGGGAAATTGTCTGACGTTGTTTGATAGGACTTCATCCCGTGACCAATCACATCCCACTGACACCAGAAACATTTTTTACCGCCCGTCAATTTGTCTTAGATCGGTGGCGCGCCCGGGCGCGTGAACTTGGCCGTCCAGAGCCCTCCGATCTTTCACGGGCCTGTTTATTTGCTTCCTTGTTTGCCTATCAGGTATTTGGAGGAATGTTGCAGGGAAACCGCTTCCATCAATACACGGTCAAAGCCGGGCATCTGATTGATTTAACGATTGGATCCGAGGATTTACAAAAGCTCCGCGAAGCTGGAATTGACCCGCACGAACACGATCCACGCTGGTGGGCCAACCCGGTGCATTTGGAAGCCATGACGTCATGTTTACCTCGGGTTGAACGCTGGGTTGAAGAGTTCCTGAAGGAACTGAACCCTGGGGACGGGGACTTTCCTCCGCTGCAGTCACCCAACCAGGACCAGGATTCGAGAAGTTATCGTCGGTAAGGACAGCCCTTCAGAGATACAGGTTGTTCTTGATCTAATTGCGTCTGATAAGCTTAGATATAACTTTCGTCAATGCTCACATCCATCTTCGCCACCTTGCTCATGTCATTTCTTCCATTTGGCCCTCAATCAAGTGAAAAACCTGCTGCTCCACAACCAGGAGTTCCACTTGAACTAGCTCAATGGCGCGCATCCCACCACCACAAAATTCAATATTTACTGACGCTGAACCTGACACCAAACTCGGAAAAACTCACTGGTACTGAAGAAATTCTGCTCACATTGGACAAAGAGGTTTCTGAACTGGTACTGGACTGGCGACCACAAACATTTGCCGACCAGAGTCTCGCCAAAGTCTGGAATATTGAGGTCAACGACCAGCCTGTCTCCGATGCCCGATTTGAAAACGAACATCTCATCATTCCGAAGATTTACCTGAAATCTGGCATCAATCGGGTGTCGTTCAAGTTTGAATCGCCTGTGAAACGATCCGGGTCAGCCGTGACGCGCTACGTTGATCAACAGGATAATTCAGAATATATCTACACGTTGTTTGTCCCATCTGATGCCAGCACCGTGTTTCCCTGTTTTGATCAACCCGATTTGAAAGCCCGGTTTATTCTCGAACTCAATGTTCCGGAAGACTGGAATGTTGTTTCCAACACCGACGTGGCCTGGTCCAAAGTGGAAAATGAATCAAACCAGTTGCGCGTCCGGTTTCATAAAACCGAACCCATCAGTACCTATCTGTTTGCGTTTGCCGCCGGCCCATTTGAGATTTTGCGGGATTCCAAAGTCGAAGATCCAACCCGCCTGTTTGTCAGGAAGTCCAAAATGGCCCGTGCCCGCCAGGATGCTGACGAAGTGTTGCGTCTCAATCGCGAAGCAATGCTGTACTTTGAGCGCTACTTTAAATACCGGTTTCCCTTTTCCAAATATGACCTGGTCCTGATTCCTGAATTTCCCTATGGCGGGATGGAGCACGCCGGAGCGACGTTCCTGCGGGAAAATGCGATTCTGTTTCTCTCAACGCCCAGCGGAAATGACCTGGTGGGCCGGGCGCAACTGATCTTTCATGAAACCGCCCATCAGTGGTTTGGTGACCTGGTCACGATGAAATGGTTTGATGATTTGTGGCTCAAAGAAGGCTTTGCCAACTTTATGGCTGCCAAGGCCACCGAAAAAATCCTGCCGCAATACAATGCCTGGAATGCCTTTCACGCCGCCAAAACCAATGCTTACCGAACGGACATCACGCCCGGCACCACGCCAATTTATCAGGTCATCCCTAACCTTTCGGCGGCGAAATCAGCCTATGGAAATATTGTCTACAACAAGGCCCCAAGTGTACTGCGCCAGGCCGAGTTTTATCTGGGAGCGAAAACCTTTCAAACGGCGGTTCAACGATTTGTCAAACAGCATGCTTTCGCCAATGCGGAATGGAAAGACCTTGTCACATCATTTGAACAGGCTTCAAAACGCGAACTCGACACCTGGGCTGATGCCTGGGTAAAACGCCGGGGTTTGGCCAATATCCGCGCCGGATGGGAGCTTGATCAACACCAACGGATCCGTAATTTTACACTCACACAGGAAAATGCGCTGGGCGAGGCCGGTGTGTGGCCAATGCGCCTTCAAATCCTGGCCCACTGGAGTGACGATAAGACCAAAACCCTGGCTGTCGTGTTAGATGGCGCTAAAACAGTTGTTCCGGAGTTCAATGGGTTGCCGGCGCCGCTTTTTGTGTATGCCAATGCTGGTGATTATGGCTATGGCCGGTTTTTGCTCGATTTGCACAGTCGAAAATCGCTTCTGACCGAGTTTCAGCACGTTGAAGACCCATTTTTACGGTCACTGCTCTGGGGAGCGCTCTGGGATGCGGTTTTGGATGCTGACCTGGCACCGCTCGACTATCTAAACCTGGTTCTGACCAATCTGCCCGTTGAACAGGATGAAGTGACCATTTCAGCCTTGCTTGGGCGGACATTTACCCTCTGTGAAAAATACCTGTCTCCCGCCCAACGCCAGCAGGTAGCCGAACCGGTTGAAAAAATGCTGGCACAAGGCATGCTCAATCATTCGCACAAAGGGACGCGGATATTATTTTTCCGGGCATTTACCTGGCTGGCGGTGAGCCCGTCGGCCCAGGCGAAACTGATTGATTTGCTCAATGAAAAGGTTTCAATCCCCGAAATCAAGCTCAGTTCCAGTGACCGGTTTGATATCGTGGCCAGGCTTATCCAACGCAATCACCCTGACGCTGCAACCTGGTTTGCCAGACAAAGCCAGCTTGATAAAACAGATGATGGCCGACGGGCGACGTTTGCGGTCAAAGCTGTCAGTCCAACGGTTGAAACGAAACAGCAGTATTTTGAAGCTTATTTCAAAGATCAGTCACTTCCGGAAAGCTGGATCGAAGACAGCCTGTCATTTTTTAATGTCCCCGATCAGGCCGAACTCACCCAGTCTTTTTTGAAGATGGCGTTGACTGAAATTCCAAATCTGAAAAAGAAGCGCAAAATTTTCTTTATCAATCGCTGGCTGGGAGCATTTATCGGAGGCCAGACCAGTGGTTCGGCGTTAAACGTGGTTGAAACATTCCTGGCTGAGACCCAATTGGAGCCGGATCTGAAACTCAAAGTCCTTGAATTTCGGGATGGACTGGAACGATGCGTGAAAATCCGGGAAAAATATGCTCGCCCCGAGTAAAAAATCTGTAAATTGGAGTGAACTCTTTTTTTTAGAGGGGCGTATGGGGCGACGTCATCAAACACATCTTCCCAATTCAAATCAGCAAAAGATTCAGCTATCAAAGAGAGGTTCTTCCCATGAAACGTGTATTCCCGACAATTCTTCTGGTGTTGTTTTTGGCCATTTGGGCCGTCTCCATGGCCATTGGTCCCCGGCTGAAGGGCAGCGGAACAACCAAAGCCGAGCCCCGCGCGGTGGCAACGTTTAATAAAATCGAATTACGCGGCGCCTTTGACGTCAAAGTTATTTGTCAGCGTGACCAGAGCATTGATATTCAAGCCGATGATAACCTGCTCCCGTTTATTTATTCCGAAGTTGACGGCTCAACCCTCAAGATCGGCACCCGCCAGAAGTTTTCAACGCGCACTCCAATTCAAATCACCATCACCGTTCCAAATCTCGAAGCCCTCTCTCTGGCTGGCTCCGGCGATGTTGAAGTCATCGAAGTCAACAACCAGCAACTTGCCATCAATCTGGCTGGTTCCGGTGATGTCAGACTGTCTGGGACAACCAAGGCCGTGAACCTGTCATTAGCTGGTTCAGGCGATATTGACGCCCAGGAATTATTTTCAGACAGCGCGAAGGTGTCAGTCGCCGGCTCAGGAAATGTGGTCGTCAATGCGGAAAAAGACCTTGAGACGCGCATCGCGGGTTCAGGTGATGTGACCTACTTTGGCAACCCAACCAACGTGGTCAAGAAAGTTGCCGGTTCTGGCAGCATCCATCACGGATCAAGCGAAAACTAATCAGAACTCAGGGCTGAATCAGTTCAAGGGGTAACAAAAAACCGTTTGCGGAGTGAAAACTCGCAAACGGTTTTTTGTTTTTGGATAAGGACTTATACCAGTTTGTAGTCAGTAGTCAGTAGTTCGCTAAGTTTATTCGATTGAATTACTTGACTGTTTTCTAATACGAGGACTCCAGTACAAATTGGTATTAGAGAGCTAATAGTTGCCAACACTTTCACCAGTTTCGGGTTCTGCTCGGTTCCACTGTCTCAACGCGCCGATTGGGTTCAACTGATTCCTTATCTGGTGGCGCGTCCCCAGGTATGGGACTATCTTCGGTTCGAATTCGAACTGCCTGAACAGAGCCATTTTCAAAAATAATCCATAATTCCCAGTTCGAAGCCCCAAATTCCAGAGGAGTAGATGCACTTAACAGGTTCGGAGCATACCCCACTGTAATTTCAGGAGTTTTGTATTTATTGACAATGGCTGAAGCTTCCTTAAAAGACATGCCAGGCGATACTTCCTGGTGAATGCGAGTGATTACCTGTCGTTGAGGAGCATCTTGTTCCCATCTATATTGTGCAAATCGCAAAACCCCTAAAATAACCAGAACAATACTAAGGCACACAATCAGCGGACCTTTACGATCCAGCCAGGCTCTCAACGATGACTGTTCACCTGGATGACGAGGGAAAAAGTAAGGGTTGAGCTTAACTGGTGGAGGCAATGGGTTCATAAACTCACTTCTGATCTATGCGGAAAGCATTTTAACCTTTTGGTTAAAGTTTGTAACTCACTGAAAAAAGACCTATTCAAGGGTGTCTTCTTCGTGAAATTCACCATAGAACTCAGCCGCAATCTCAATCTGGCCCACAATCGAATTGTTAAATCTGAGTACATCATCCGAAAGAATCTGGTATTCACGAAAAGGTGTGCCGTCAACCGGTTCGGTCCGGTAGTTTTTGAGAAACTCAAGCGCTACGTCACATTGCGTCACAAACCCTGCCGGAGGAACACAAAACCGGGCAATCCAGTCACGGGCAAGCTGCTCGGCATGAGCAAACTGCAATGACAAACACAACACCGGTTGATCAGGAAGTCGCGGTGGAAATCGGGTAAACCCACTGGCTTCAATCATTTCAAGTTCTTGCAAACTGATGGCGCGATAGAGTGTAATCGTTGACATATATTTGGGGCTGAAGAATATCGGGCTGAGAAAACCAGGGCTGAGGGCTTGGGGCCATGAGCGCCGGGATAAGGAAACAAAGTTCGATCTGGACAAGGGACAAGGGGACAAGGGGACAAGGAGAAAAAATATTCTCCCGCTCCCAACGTCGGTCGGAGGATCTCCTTGTCTCCTCAGCTCCTTGTCTCAAACAGGCTCACATTTCCTTATCCTGGCGCTCATGGGGCTTGGGGCTGAGAGCTGAAGAAAGTGGTTTTATTTCATCCCTCATCCTTCATCCCTTCGATTGCTCCGAGCTTGCGAGTCTTCAGCCCCAAGCCCTGAGCCCGTTTTCTTCAGCCCGAGGATTTTTCATCCCGGTTCTTCCTCCGTCCACACCGCGAGACATTTCCTGTCCTGCCAGAATTGTTCAAGCGTCATTTTGGGATCCCCGATGACAGAAATGTGCAGCGGGCTGAGCCGGATACTGATTGTGTGTGACGCCTGTCCCTGCCAGCTTCCAATATCCATCACTTCTTTGCCATTGAGCTTGAGATTCTTTCGCTGAAGGTACTCTAAAATCGCTGGAACCTGCAGGTCAACACCAGTGGTAGCTTCGGCATGCGGATTTCTCAGTGTTTTGGCGGTCGAGATCAGTTCGGACAGATCCTCTGGATGGGCAGCGAAGTGGGCTTCATAGCTTCGATAATAAATTGTTTCCAGGGCGTCTTCCTGTGTAACAAATTCGCCATCAATGACATAGCCGATTTGCCACATCCCGTCTCCATATTTTTGGTTCCACTGGTGCTGGCGGGCAGTCCGCTGTTTGATTCCGCCGGCGCGTCCAATACGGCGTTCGACAACTTTCCAGGGCATAAAAAAAGAGCCTCTCAATTTTTTAGATGTGAGAGGCCCAAGCATAAGGGATTTCAATCAAAACCAACAGTAAGAAGAAAGAAGGAGAACCAACGCACATTCACGGATGAAGTATGAATGATGAAACCAATTGAACCTCACATCCTCACCACAAGCAAAACCTGAATACTTAGAGGACTTCTATTCACTTGAGCCTTAAGCTCAATACCAGGTGATCAACCGGCTGAAGTTTCTCAATCATTCATACTTCAATTTTCAAGTACGCTCACAGGCCCGCAGTTCACGCTCGGCCAAAAAACCAGCGCCAATGCAGATCAACACGTAGATGTGAAACACAATCGCCAGGGCACTGCCAAGGAAGGTGTACAGCAGTCCGTCCAACGCATAGAGCGCTAAACCTGGTAAAAACCCCCAGTAGGATCGGTGGCGAGCCATAACACCAAAGAATACAAATAACCCGGCAACCATCAGGTCAAAGAAGACTGAAATAACCACTCCGATTGGACCAGTAAACATCCGAAATCCAGTATCTATGATTTGGGTTACCGCCAATCCCAGCACAAAGCTGATATCACCGCCCAGATGCTGAATCACTGAATTAACCAGTGACAACCCGGCAATCCAGTAAAACCAGTTCCCCCCACTGTGAATTCGCTTGAGAAGCAATTCCTGCTTTACAGGATCAATGAGTGTCACTGAAACCGGATCCGGCTGGTATCCGGCATAATTTGCAGGGACAGGTTGTTGATATGAATAGGGTTGTTGCTCCATAGAGGTTGCTCCTCAACCGACGGGAATTATTTACATTTGGCCAATGCTTGCTCAAGAAACCTGTCGAGACCACCAGTCTCACGCAACGAAAACAACTGATCGGCAAACTTCACTTTGAGTTTTGGTTTGCCAGCTTTCATAGTGGCGTAGGCTTTGAGAATTCCATCAACCCCGGCCCGGTTCACAGCCACAGGATCACTCGCTTGATCAGGATGTTCCACAATGAACCGGGCCTGGCTGAATATGAAGTGACCAAATAAAAAGGTGGATTCGTCAGAGTCGAGATCATTTTTCTCAGCGGCCAAAACATCGGTACAAACCGTCACTGTCACGTCTGGAGCATCTGCCAGCCAGGAAAAGACCTCGCTCGCCATTTTCTTTGAATCCGAATGATATGGATTGCTTTCCATGCGATTGATGAGAGCAATCATTTTGGCTTTTTTTTCTGGTGAGGTTGGTTTTTCAGCCAAAAGCACGGTGCTGCCAGACAGCACCAGGACCAGGCACCACCCCCAAACCATTCGACGAATGAAACGCATGACTTTTCTCCGAACTTTGCAAAGTGCCTGCCATCAAGCTGAAATAAGAACTTCAACACCTTCAACCCAGCTTGTATAAAGCGCTGTCAGCCAGTGATTCATGAAATTGAGGGACGGGGTTGAAAGGTGATTGAAGTCAATCGCCAGTGAGGTTCGGTCTTTTCGGTTTTCGATGGTATCCATCTCAAGCAGAAGCTCTTCAACTTCTTTGACATCCATATGCCAGGGATGGTCACCATCAATTTTCAATGCCCCAAACCACAATAAAATCGAAGCACTCATCATCGGAGTCAAGGGTTGGTTATTGGCAAACAGGAGACCCATCAGGAAATTAGAATTCAACCGAACCTTTTCGTTTCCAATGGGATCTTCCCATTCAATTGGCTCTTCCAACTCAAAGAGACCGTTTTCACGCATTTCGCTGGCAATCCCCGCGAGTTCAACCTGCCAGGCAATCGCCTGCATAAACAGTTTTCCACCCAATGTAGTTGCCGGTTCCAGATTTGAAACCAGCCAGTGCTCAATTTCAGCCGGGATTGGGTATGACATAGATCGAAAACAGCCAAATGGTTGACAGGATGGGTTGACCGGACAGGATTTACATTTGGTTCGAAAATTCAAAAGTCCAGCCGCTTCAGCTCGAAGCTCAACAAATGGCAAGGGCTGGAGTTCGACTCCATTTGATGTTATGCGGCGAAAAGTAGCTGACAACGTCAATGGATTTAATTGGTTTTGGTGGGCAAAAACTGCCATTTCATTTGAGAGGTGGTGAGCACGAATTTTGGTATCCAGAACTCCAGTTCCAAATTCGACATCACCTTTTCCCAAAAACATTTTGACTTCACAAGGGTAGTGAACAACGTAATCAAGCGCCACAAGCGTTCTCCTTCACATCTTCATATTTTTTACTGATTTACCGCGGGGCTGATCACGGGTGGAAAAACCGGGATGGTTTCTTTCAAGCCGTGCATGACGGCTTATTACATATCAACCTGTGTGCCAGAACTTGTCAAAAAGTTGAACTTTCTATCTAAACTCATATAATAAAAGAGCTTAAACTTTATATTCAATCATTCGCTTACACTGAAACAGCCATTTATTGGCATTCAAGGACTCATTATTTTAGCTTTTTGGTTAAAAGTTTTAACCAAAAGGTTAAAGTGAGGGCGGAAGACATCGGACGGAAGAAATTGGTTTTATTTCATCCCTCATCCCTTCGATTGCTCCGAGCTTGCGAGACTTCAGCCCCGAGCTTTCCAACCTATGCGTAAATTCCGAGCGTCCCTTCAAACTTCAGACACACTCAATGAGCGGTGCCTCGGCCAGCCGACGCGAGGAAAAACCGCACCCAATCGGTTGCGGCAGACAGACGTCTTTCTGGCGATTGCTTTTCCTGGAATCATCCAAACCTGGAACTGCCGCTATGTTGATCTTGGCTATGGTGAATCACCAATTACGACCCTTGAAACCTGGGAACGCCTGAAAAAAATCAATCCTGGGATTCAGGTTCTAGGGGTCGAAATTGACCCTAATCGGGTGGCGGATGCCCAGCCTTTCGCCCAGGAAAATCTGGAATTTCGTCTCGGAGGCTTTAACCTGCCGGTGGCACCAGATGAAATGGTCAATGTCATCCGGGTTTTTAATGTCCTTCGCCAGTATGAAGAAGACGCCGTTGGTCTGGCGCTCCGGGCACTTGGCCAGTCACTGGTGCCAGGAGGGCTCATCCTTGAAGGAACCTGTGACCCAACCGGACGATTTATGGCATTCCAGCTCTTCCAGAAACGTAACTCTGATGACCTTGACCACATCGGTCTGGTGTTTGCCCCCCGGCTACGCGGTGAATTTTATCCGCGCCAGTTGCAATCGATTCTACCCAAGAGCCTGATTCATCATGCTGAACCCGGAGGCACAGTTGACCAATTCTTTTCGTGCTGGCATATCTGCTGGCAGACCGCACGCGCCCAGCTTCCTGGACACACTCAACAACAGATTTTTGCCCAGGCGGCCCTGAGATTAAGAGATATGTACGGTTATCACCTTGATCAACGGCTCACGCTGCTCAAACGTGGGTTTCTGGTACTTTCCCCAAGGCACTTTTAACCACGAAATACACGAACTACACAAAAAAAATCAAATCCCAAACCTCCGGAAAGCGACCAAATTAACCGTACGTTCAGGTACCGTATGCTAGGGTGTCAGGTACCAGGAGTATGGTCTCTCTGGCACGTGTGCCTGCCAGATCTTGCATGCAGGCACGGGAGGTTCATATGAAGAAGGTTATTTTTTTCTCAATCCTTGTCGCCTGCATATTGATCGTGTGCGGGCTCAGATCTAAAGCCCAGACACCAGTCACAGCAGAGCAACCAATCCGTGAAGCGCTTATTTCAGCAATTGACGATGAACGCCAGGCCCAGGCGTATTATGCGGCTGTACTTGCGAAATTTGGTCAGGTTCGACCCTACACCCAGCTTGTGAAAGCCGAAGCTCGTCACGAAGAAATTCTGGTCCGGTACTGTGAACAAAACGGCATTGAAGTTCCGGCCAACCAGTGGGCCACACCCACAATGCCGCTTCCAGCAACACTTGAAGAGGTTCGTCAGCAAAGCCTGGCTCGCGAAGTCAAAAATGTCGAAATGTATGACGAATTTCTGAAAACCATCAAAACACCGGCTCTGGTCACGATTTTCGAGAATTTGCGAAGTGCATCGCTCGATCATCATATTCCGGCCTTGAAAGGTGAACGCATGGGGAAAGGCCGTGGCACGGGTCGAAGTGCTCAAACCTGTCCACTCTCAGGAGATCAAAATTGTTGTGCTGCCAGAAAGTGCAAATGAGAAGTCGTTACACCGTTTTTTGATTGAAATTTGAGTGAATCACTGAAAAATGGCAGACCTGAAAAGGGTTTGCCATTTTTATTTTGGGAAATGAAGCAACCCATGATTCATTAGGTTATCAGACTCAATCAACATTCAAGGAAGGGAATTGACGTGGAAACCAAGCCTCACTGGGAAAAGATCTATCACACCAAAGCTCCAGATCAGGTGAGTTGGTATCAGGTATGTCCCGAACTCTCGCTCAAATTGATCCAGCAAACCGGGGTCAACTCCAGTGCCAGCATCATTGATGTTGGTGGTGGTGCTTCGACTCTGGTTGATTTCCTGCTCCAAAACGGGTTTGCCAACCTGGCGGTCCTTGATCTTTCAGCGACAGCCCTTGAGACGTCAAAGCACCGGCTTGGAGAACTGGCCCGTCAGGTCACCTGGATCGAAGCCGATATCACCCAGGCTCACCTTCCAAACCAGGGCTACGATGTCTGGCACGACCGGGCCGTGTTTCATTTCCTGACACAGGCCGAAGACCGGCAGCGGTACGTTGAACAGGTCAAACACAGCGTCAAACCTGATGGGTTTGTCATTGTGGCGACCTTTGGCCCGGAAGGGCCCTTGCGATGTAGTGGGCTTGAGATTGTTCGCTATAGCCCCGATGCCCTCCACAGCGAGTTCGGCTCTGATTTTCAACTGCTGGAAAGCCGTCAGGAAACCCACCAAACACCGTTTGGTTCCGAACAACAGTTCATCTATTGCTTTTGCCGACGCACTGGATAAAAGATCCTTTGTACACCAGAAGCGTTTCTGTCTTTTTCTGTGTGTTGCGTGGTTTCTCTTGTCTTTTTTGTTTTGGCTTTTTTCGTGTATTTCGTGTGTTTCGTGGTTACTCTCTGAAATTTTTCAGCCAAATTTTTTACTTATGAAAACAATCGGCTTAATCGGCGGGATGAGTTGGGAATCAACCGCGCTGTACTACAAATTGATCAATCAGGGCGTGGCAACACAATTGGGTGGCCTGCATTCGGCGAAAATCCTGCTCTATAGCGTTGATTTTGCGGAGATTGAAGCACTTCAACGAGAAGGAAACTGGGATGTAGCCGGTCAATTGCTGGCTCAGGCGGCTCAAAAGTTAGCAACCGGCGGCGCCGATTTTATTGTGTTGTGTACCAACACCATGCACAAAGTTGGCAACTGGATTGAAACGGCATCCAGCCTGCCACTGCTCCACATTGCCGATGCCACCGCCGAACGATTGTTGGCGGATGGAATTTGCCGCGTAGGTCTGCTCGGAACACGCTACACCATGGAGCAGGATTTTTATCGCGGGCGACTCGCAGACCGATATGGCCTTGAAGTCCTGGTCCCAGCCCAACCCGACCGTGACATTATTCACCGTGTGATTTATGACGAATTGTGTCACGGAATCATCCGGCCCGAATCAAAAGCTGAATATTGTCGCATCATCCAGACATTGATTGATCAGGGTGCGCAAGGAATTATCTTCGGCTGCACTGAAATTGGAATGCTGGTAACCGCTTCGGATGTGGCAACCAGCGTTTATGACACAACCCAAATTCATGCTGAACAGGCTGTCTACCTCGCACTGGAAGAATGAAGAATTGAGAATGAAAGCTCCTGATTCCTGGTTTCTAAACCCCCAGCCCGTCATCTTCAGCCCTTGCATTTCTGTCATCCGGAAGAAAACCTTGACCAATCGGTCTAAGTTAACTAGAGTGCCGTTATGAAACGTGGACCTGAGAAACAATTTTGCCCAACCGAGGCGCTCCAGAAAGCGATGGAAGTTTTTCTGGCTCGCGGCTACCAGGGGGCGAGTTTGTCAGAATTACTCGACCAGATGGGGATTGGGCGCAAAAGTCTCTATGACACGTTTGGTAATAAACACGAGCTTTTTTTGAAAACATTGGAGCTTTATTCCCAGACCGCCATCAAGGAAATGCAAGATCAACTGGCGGCACCCGGCTCACCCAAAGCCAATATCGAAGCGGTCCTGCTCAAGTGGCAGGATGCCAACTCCCAACCTGACAGCAAAGGCTGTCTAATTGGCAACAACCTCGCTGATTTTTGTACTGAAGATGAAGGAATGGCCCACGTTTTGAGCAAACACCTGACCCAACTTGAAAATGCGTTTACCGATGCGGTGGCCCGAGCCCAGACGGCAGGTGAAGTCCCAGCCGACATCCCGCCCGGCGACCTTGCCCGATTGCTGGTCTGTCTTGGCCAGGGAGTTGCACTGATGGGGCGTGTCACCACCGATCAAACCCATTTCAAAGGCGTGTTTGAGGCAATTTTGACGCTGCTCCGGCCAGCCTGATTTTTTTTACCCAAAACCTTGACCGATCAGTCAAAGTTTTTATAGATTTAACCTATCTTTAGGAGATTTTAAAATGTCACGCTTGAGTAACAAAACCGCAGTCATCACCGGTGGCACGACCGGTCTTGGATTTGAAACCGCCCGCCACTTTATCAAAGAAGGCGCCCGCGTCATCATCACTGGTCAAAACGAAGACCGCCTGGCCAAAGCGGCCAGAGAGCTTGGTCCCCAGGCAATTCCAGTTCGGGCCGATGCCAAATCACTGGCTGATTTGGATCAACTTGCCCGGCGGGTACGCGAAGAATTTGGGAAACTCGATATTTTGTTTGCCAACGCCGGAATTGCCAAATTTGCGCCACACGAAGCCGTTGATGAAAACCACTTTGACGAACAGTTTGATGTCAACGTCAAAGGTCTTTATTTCACAGTTCAAAAACTCTCGGGATTGCTCAACGAAGGCGCGAGTGTCATCCTCAATGCCTCCGCCGTGAATGAAAAAGGACTTCCGATGGGCACCGTCTATCTGGCCACCAAAGCCGCTGTTCGGTCGCTGGCCCGGTCGTTTGCGGCTGAATTTGGGGCTCGCCGGATTCGCGTCAATGCTGTCAGCCCAGGATTTGTGCCAACTGAAATCCAATCCAAAATGGGGCTTCCGTCTGAAGTTATGGCCGGGTTTGAAGCCTCTATCGCGCAGACAACGCCTTTGAAACGTGTTGGCCAACCAGAAGAAGTCGCGACTGCGGTCGTGTTCCTGGCAAGTGACGAAGCGTCGTACATTACAGCCGCTGACCTGACCGTTGACGGCGGCTTTATGCACGTCTGAAAAAACCAGGGCTTGGGGCTGGTTTTTTCAGCCTGACACCGTTTCGACCCGGACTGAAGAGGATTGTCTGACTGCTCGAACCGGCTGGTATTGAATCACCACAAACGTCATATCATCAGCCTGGGGAACGCCTCGGGCCCAGGCTTCACCGGTTTGAATCAACCGGGAAATCACATCCTGCGGGGATTGGGCAGGTGAAGCCTCCAAAATTTCCCGCATTCGTCCATAGCCAAAAACTTCTTCAGTCGGATTGAGTTGCTCTGGAAATCCATCGCTCATCAGCACAACCATGTCCTCTGGATCGAGGGTAAATTCAGCGGTTTGATATGGAAACTGGATAAAACTCCCGAGCGGAAGCCCTTCGATTTCAATATCTTCAATCTGGCCGGTATGAGCGCGATACACCAGTGCCGGAGGCATCCCGGCGGCCCCGAGCGTGACCCGATTCCCCTTGATCCTGAGCACGGTCAGCGCCATGTACAGCGTTTTCAAATTCAATCGCTTGAGCGCCTGGGACATCCGCGAGAGCAACTGCGGCAAATCAGGTTCCTGGGCCAGCGTCCCAAACAAACTTTTGGTTGCGGTCACCATCATCCCGGCGCGCAACCCGTGACCCGTGGCATCTCCGATCACCACTGACAGGGTCTGGTCATCTGCCAGATGGAAGTCATAATAATCACCACCAACTTCGGTGGCCGTTTTCATATAAACCGAAATTGCGAGATCTGGGAGGTTTGGAATGGTGCGCGGAAGCATCGAAAGCTGCAACTGACGGGCTTCTTCCAGTTCCTGGGCCTGCCGTTGGCGCTCGGCCTCAATCGCCCGGGCCAGATTGACCGCTGCCTCGGCTTTCGCTCGTGAAACTTCAGCTTCGCTTTCAGCCGTTTTCGCCCGTAGATGAACTTCTTTGAGATGAGCGCGCGACTTCACCTTGCTGGTTTGAAATTGCACGACACCCCACAGGCCAGCGCTGAATCCAAGCACATAGAGCCCATAAGCCCACCACGTCCGCCAGGGCGGAGGAATAATCCGGACCCGAATGGACTGGCCGACATCGTTCCAAACTCCATCATTGTTTGATCCTTTGACGCGAAAAATGTACTCACCAGGGTTGAGATTGGTGTAATTGACAAAGCGGCGATTTCCACAGTACACCCAATCGGCATCGAAATTGACCAACTGATAGGCATATTGATTTTTCTCGGCTGACCGGTAATTCAGTGCCGAAAATTCAAACCCGAAGACCGTTTCCCAATAATTCAGTTCGATTTCTTGCAGCGTACACAGCGAAGCATTGAGCCGGGTGACTTTGTCAAATTTGCGGAAAGCAGTCAGTCGGACGGGTGGAATTTCAGGATTGTCTTTGATTTTGTCTGGCCAGAATCGGGTAATGCCGCCAACTCCGCCCAGATAAAACTGACCATCCGGTGCTTCAAAGGCACATCCGATATTGAACCGCCGGGTTTGAATTCCATCTTTGCTGTTATAGATGTGAAAGGTTCCTGTCGCGGGTTCAAATTTCGCCAGAGCAAAATGAAAACTGATCCAGAGATTCCCAGTTGGATCTGGCAAGATCTCCAGCACATAGGGCGCCGGGAGTCCATTTTTTTCCGTGTATCGGACAAATTTTTGCTGATCAGGCACAAACCGATTGAAGCCGTTTGATGTCCCCACCCAGAGTGTTCCGCTTCGGTCTTCGACAATCGAAGTGATGATGTCACTTGATAAGCTGGCCGGATCCTGGTTTTCATGTCGAAAAGCAACCACCGCACCGGTTTGAGGGTTGAGCCGGAGCAACCCGGCGCCGCCGCCGGCATTGGTGCTGATGGTTGGCCCCGTACCAACCCAAAGCTGCCCCTGACGGTCACGCCATAAGGCTGAAACAGAAAATGCCCCTGTCGCCCCAGGCACAGCAAATTCAGCCGCCACTTGCGTGAATTGCCCGGTTTGCGGGTTAAACCGATTTAAGCCCTGGTCAGTCCCAACCCATAAATCACCAGATGGATCTTCCAGGATTCGACCAACATAGTTTGAACTGATGGAGTTTGGATTTTTTGGATCGTGTGAGAACGCCCGAAAAGACTTCTTTTGAGGATCGTATTGTAACAAGCCACGAGTTGCCGTCCCAAACCAGATCATTCCGCGTCGGTCTTCGACAATCGAATAAAATCCGGTCGTCTCCCCAAGTCCAGCCACCGTCCCATTCCCCTCATATGTTTTGACATCACCGGTTTTGAGATTGACCTGATGCAAGACCGGGCTATCCGTCCCAAGCCATACATCGCCGCGCGAATCAATTTCCACGGCATAATAATTGTCACCCAAATCAAACGGGTTTTCCGGGTGAAGCAAAAAACTGGTAAAGCTTTTGGCGCGCAAATCATATTTATTGAGCCCACGCGATGTGCCAATCCAGAGCAGTCCCGAGGCGTCTTCCAGCAGCGTCGTGCCAAAATTCCAGCTCAGGCTGTACGGATTTTTCGGATCATAGGCAAACGATTCAAACTGTTTTGTCGCTCGATGAAAACGATGCAGGCCACCTTCAATACTGCGCAGGTACGACGTGATCCAGATTTGCCCAAGACTGTCTTCCAGAATGCAGGAGACATTGTTTCCTTCCTCGTTGGGTGAAAACAAAAAGGCTTCAAAGGTACTGGTTTCAGGGTGGTAGAGATTTAACCCACCACCGAGTGTCCCAACCCAGAGTTGCCCCGAACGATCAACCAGGAGCGAACGAACCTCCCTGGCACCTAAACTCCCAGGGCGTGCCGGGTCATGGCGAAATGACCGAAAGCGACTGGTGTCTGGGCTAAATTCGAGGAGTCCGTCCCCAGTCCCAACCCAGAGCGAATCGGGACCAGCCTGGGTGATGGCCGTTATTCGGTTTCGAGCCGCCAGGTCACTTCCAGGCTCATTCAAATTGAACCGGACAAACTGGCCGCTGGCCACATCAAACCGATTTAATCCGTCATTGGTACCAACCCAAAGCTGGCCCAACCGATCAACAAACAATGTATTGACAATATTGTGGCTTAAACTGGTGGCCTGGTGCGGCTGGTGTTGATACTGAATGAAGGTTTCTTGATCTGGGAGAAAGAGGTTCAATCCACCGCTGGTGGCAACCCACAGCCTTCCGGACTGGTCCTCCTGCAAATCCCAAACGGCATTGTCAGACAGCGAAGTCGAATCACCTGGATTGGCCCGAAAAATGGTGAAGTTGTATCCATCATAGCGGGCCAGCCCATCCTGTGTGCCGACCCACAAAAACCCGTGGGTATCCTGGTGCAATGCCCGCACCCAGTTGGACGGCATCCCCTGTTCAATGGTGAGCCGCTCAAACCGCGTCGGATGAGCAATTCCAGCCAGGGCAGGTGTGACCAGCCCACACCCAACTCCCCACACGCACAGGCCGACAAGCGCGGCCATCGCTCGTCTCAAAAACTGAGAACTGGTGATCTGGTGTGCCATACAAGTGAGTGAAATAGCGAATTGAAGTGAGTAGCGAGTAGTCAATCCAGAGAAGCAAGGAACAAAAAGTCAGCCAGCCTGAGTGGTAAGGAATCAGCATAAGATTGAGGGATCAAACATATCCAGTCAAACAATTTTATGATCAACTACCTTCTCAACCTGGATTGACAACTGGCTTCTCTTTGCTCATTTTGTGAACGCGTTCACAACGATTTAAGTATTTGAAAATAAATACTTTAATTAGTCCCAGCCGAATTCAACAACATCCTCGGAATTGTTTTATCCTCCTACTCGCTACTCGCTACTCACTACTCACTTTGGTTTGCTACTGCCCTAAAATCATGGCAAACATCAGCGGGGCGACAATTGAGGCGTCTGATTCGATGATGTATTTCGGCGTATCAACCCCGAGCTTGCCCCAGGTGATTTTTTCGTTGGGAACAGCGCCTGAATAAGAGCCATAACTGGTTGTCGAATCACTGATCTGGCAGAAATAGCCCCACACCGGGACACCCGTGCGCTGCAAATCCTGGTGCAGCATCGGCACCACGCAAATTGGGAAATCGCCTGCGATACCGCCGCCAATCTGGAAGAATCCAATTGAATGATCGGCTGAAGTGGTGGTGTAGTAGTCCGCCAGTTCAATCATGTACTCAATCCCGGTGCGCACCGTGTGGACGTTTTTCACATCGCCCGTAATGCAGTGCCCGGCATACATATTGCCCATGGTTGAATCTTCCCAGCCTGGAACCACCATTGGCAGATTCTTTTCCATCGCTGCCATCATCCAGGAATCCTTTGTATCAATCTGGTAATACTGTTCCAGGGCGCCCGATTTCAGAACCCGATACATAAATTCATGCGGGAAATAGCGTTCTCCGGCCTGGTCGGCACGTGTCCATTCATCAACCATGGCGGTTTCGAGGCGGCGCATGGCTTCCATTTCCGGAATGCAGGTATCGGTGACGCGGTTCATGTGGCGTTCGAGGAGCGCCAGTTCATCCTGCGGGGTGAGATCGCGATAATGCGGCACGCGCTCATAATAATTGTGTGCCACCAGGTTAAAGAGGTCTTCTTCAAGATTGGCGCCAGTACAGGAAATGATGTGGATTTTATCCTGGCGAATCATTTCCGCCAGCGAAATACCGAGTTCCGCCGAACTCATCGCGCCAGCGAGCGTGACCATCATCTTTCCACCCTGATCCAGGTGGCGTTGATAGGCTTCGGCGGCGTCAATCAGGCTGGCCGCATTAAAATGCCGAAAGTGGTGTTTCAAAAAAGCCGTAATCTGGCCGGTAGTGGTGTTTGCAGTGCTCATAGGACCCTCTCAAGATCAAAAATGCGGTGGTGTGAAAACACAAAAAGCCATTCGAAAAGTGCCTACGGTCTGTTTTTCACGACGTATGCTCATTATGAGGGGTGAGCTATGAATTATGAACCAGCTATTTGATTGAAAATCAAGTCGCTTGCTCAATCATAATTCATAATTCGTAATTCATAATTCCTATAGCGTGGTTCAACAAGGCCGCCATCGGTCACTCGAATGGCTTTACATCAAAAAGAATGCGAAATAAGGCCGCGAATATAGCAATCCCTGTGAATCATCTGCAAATGGTTTGCGCATTCATCTGGTCTGGCTTGATTCCAGGAAAACCAGATACTGTCATTATATTTTCATCTTCTCCGCTATATTGACAGTCAAAACAACTCCTGGTATGGTGCTTTTACCCTAATAGAAACTCTCTCACGGTTACATAGTGCAATTCACAATGACACAACGAACACCATCTCCTCACACAAGTGGTTTCGTCCTTGCGTTTGAGCCCATCCAGTGTTTTGTGATGGGAACGCTGGATGGTTCAGACCGATTCAACGCCATTTCTTCGGCGCTCTACCTCTCCCTTGATTTCTGTTGTTGCTGCTGCTGTCGGGCCTAAGCGCCACGCTTTCTTCTCTTCCCCTTCAAAATTATACCAGTTTGTAGTCAGTAGTCAGTAGTCAGTAGTTCACTAAGTTTATTTGATTGAACTATTTGACTATTCTCTAAGTGACTTACATTGCCTGTGCCCGGGCTTTGCATTGCTCGTCTTCTTTGTAACGACTATGAAGAAAGCTCTGAGACATTTCGGGAAGGACCATCTCCTATTTTAAGGATGGTCAGATAATTCAATGAACCAAACTGAGCGAACTACCGATACCATTTTGGAATGGAATAATCGTATTAGAAAACGGTCAAGCAATTCAATCAATTGAAGTTAGTGAACTACTGACTACGATCTACTAACTACAAACTGGTCTGACTACTGACTACTGACTACTGACTATGAATATAGTTTTATTTGGCGATGGGAAAATGGGTCACGAGATTCGGAGACTGGCTGCCGAACGGGGGTTTCACGTTGTTGGAAGTGTCACCCGCCACGAAATTTCCGGTGAACCCGGAAAAGCCAAAGTCGCGATTGATTTTTCGCACGCTGACGCCATTGGCTCACATCTCAATCTCGCGATTGAACTTGGTCTCAATCTGGTGATTGGCACCACCGGCTGGAACGCTCAGCTTCCAGAAGTTCGTCGGCTGGTCAATTCGCATGGACTCGGGTTGATTTACAGCCCGAATTTCAGTCTTGGCGTGCAACTGTCGTTTCGGATCGCTCAATTTGCGGCTGAACTGTTCAGTGCCTTCGAGACACACCAGCCCTACATTGTCGAAGCCCACCACCAATTTAAAAAAGATGCGCCCTCTGGAACGGCGATTCGCTTTCAACAACTCGTCAGTGAACCGTTCAAGCGGGAAGTTCCAACCACCAGCCTCCGTGCCGGGTTTATCCCAGGAACGCACCGGGTTGGGTTTGATTCGGAATTTGACACCGTTGAACTGGTCCACACCGCACGCCAGCGAACCGGATTTGCCGACGGGGCGCTGCTGGCCGCACGCTGGATTGCTGGAAAACAAGGCGTGTTCGAATTTTCAACGTTGATTGATGACCAGTTGAATCACCAATTCAGTATCCCAGCCAAAGACTAAAACGGCACATCTCGAAGGGGAATCAATTGAACCTATTATCCCTGAACCCTGAACCCTGAACCCTGAACCCTGACATGGTATAAGTATGAGCAATGATTTAAAGCTTCAACTAAGCGGCGTCGGAACCGCCCTGGTCACACCCTTTACCAAAGATTTCCAACTGGACGAACCAGCCGTGCGCCGACTCGTCGAGTTTCAAATAAACAACCACGTTGACTTTTTAGTGCCAGGCGGGACTACTGGCGAGAGCGCGACTTTAAGCGACGAAGAAATCTCCCGCCTGGTGGATATCGTTGTCCAAACCACGGCAGGCCGGGTGCCGGTCGTGGCCGGGGCAGGTGGAAACAACACCGCCAAAGTCATCAAGCTGGCCAAACAATTTGAAAAACTTGGGGCTCAGGCGTTGTTGTCAGTTACGCCCTACTACAACAAACCAACTCAGGAGGGCCTGTTCCAGCATTATCGGGCGGTTGCCGAAGCCACGAGCCTGCCGATTATTGTCTACAATGTACCGCCCCGAACCAACGTCAACCTGTTTCCAGACACGGTTGCCCGACTGGCTGAAATCCCAAACATTGTCGGAATCAAAGAAGCCTCGGGTGATATTTCCCAAATTTCTGAAATCCTGACCCGTGTGCCGTCAAACTTCCTGGTGTTTTCCGGGGATGATTCGCTGACGTTGCCAGTGATTGCACTTGGCGGGCACGGTGTGATTTCGGTGATTTCCAACGAACTGCCGTTGTTGACGTCACAACTCGTCCACGCCAGCCTCGAAGGCCGGTTTGACGATGCGCGCACGCTCCACCGTCATTTACTGCCGTTGATGAAAGCCAATTTTCTCGAAACCAACCCCGGACCGGTCAAAGCCGTGCTGGCCCACTTTGGACTCATCCAGGAAGTGTTGCGCCTGCCGCTGGTTCCAGTCCATCCGTCAACCCGCGAACGTCTGCGAACCCTTTTGCGTGAACTCGGCCTGGTTGAGCATCGGGCCTGAGCAAGCGAGGAGCAAAATAGAGCGAGTCGCGAGGAGTCAGAAAGAGTGGGTATGAGGTAGCGAGATTCGTTTCGCTTAGGACGGCCAGGGAAGCTATTTGTGAACGCGTTCACAACAGGTTAAATTAAAGAAATAAAACATTTTAAATGGTCCTAGACGTTATATCTGACTCCTCGCTCTTCGTTCCTCACAACTCACTTTTCTGAATTGACTCCTCGCGACTCGCTATCTCACAACTCACTTTTCTGGATTGACTCCTCGCGACTCGCTATCTCGCTACTCACTTTTCTGGCGACTCGCTATCTCGCTATCTCGCTACTCACTCTTTCTGACTACTCGCTACTCGCTATCTCGCTACTCACTACTCATGACACTTAAAGACCGCATCAACGAACTTTTCGAACAGCCTCCGGAAACCTATTCGGAGGCGCATCATCGGCTGTTCAACACCTTTAAAGTCGAACTCAATGCTGGGCGGATTCGTGCGGCGGAACCCAAAGGCGACCGATGGAAGGTCAACCTCTGGGTCAAACGCGGGATTTTGCTTGGATTTCAGCTTGGGCAACTGAAAGACTTTTCGGTCAATTCACAGATTCGCTTTTTTGATAAACACACGTTTCCTCCAAAACCGTTGCAACTCACTGACGATGTGCGGCTTGTTCCGGGTGGGTCGGTGATTCGGGAAGGCGCCTATGTTGGACGCGGCGTGATTTGTATGCCGCCAATGTATATCAATGTCGGCGCCTACGTTGATGAAGGAACCATGGTGGATTCCCATGCGCTCGTCGGTTCCTGCGCCCAGATTGGAAAACGGGTGCATCTCTCGGCTGGTGCCCAAATCGGTGGTGTCCTTGAACCAGTCGGAGAACTCCCGGTCATCATTGAAGACGACGTGCTGGTGGGTGGAAACACCGGCATTTATGAAGGAACGATTGTTCGGCGCCGGGCCATTCTTGGTGCCGGGGTTGTGTTGACTGGTTCAACCCCGGTGTTTGATCTGGTACGCCAGCGAATCCTCCAGAAACAACCCACTCAACCGTTGGAAATTCCGGAAGGCGCGGTGGTCATTCCCGGAGCGCGAGCTATCACGAAAGGCTGGGGCGTCGAGCAGGGACTTTCAATCCAGACACCGCTGATTGTGAAATACCGCGATGAGAAAACCGATGCGGCGGTGACCTTTGAGGAGTTGTTGAGGTGATTTTGGGTTTCCGGGTTCCGGGTTCCGGGTTCTTTCAAGGGATGAGGGATGAAGGATGAGGGATGAAAAAAATCCCTTGTCACGTGGTCACCCTGTCATTGGTCACCTTGTCATCTTGTCCGGGTTCCGGGTTCCGGGTTCCGGGTTCCGGGTTCCGGGTTCCGGGTTTTTCGATTTATTTCCTTTTTTGTCTTTTCTGTCCTTTTCCCAAAACCATGCCCATATTTTCACCAATTTCGCCATCACTAGCCCGACGCGTCAATGCCATTCAACTCAGCGTGTTGCGACAGATTTATGATCAGGCGCCCGCTGGTTCAATCAACCTTGGGCTGGGTGAGCCAGACGTTCCCTTACCGGAAGTTATTCGCAAAGCCACCGAAGCGGCACTGGCTGGTGACCGGCTTGGATACACACCCAATGCCGGGCTGGGAGAAGTCCGAGAAGTCATTGCTGCCTATCAGGCTTCAATCACACAGGTGGGTTATGGTCGAGACAATGTCTGTGTGACGAGCGGCGCCCAGGAAGCGCTCTATACGGCACTGATGGCGCTGGTCAATCCGGGAGACGAAGTTCTGATTCCGGATCCTGGGTTTCTGGCATATCTGACGCTGGTTCGACTGGCAGGAGGATACATAAAGACCTACCCACTTCCAGCAGTTTCCGGGTTTGCCTTTGACCGCGAAGCTTTTGCCGCCTCTCTTTCGCCACGAACCAGGCTGGTGATTTTTAATTCGCCTTCGAATCCAACTGGCACCGTTTTTTCACGCGAAGACTGGCAATTTGTCGCAGACCGGCTTTCTCGCCACCGAATTCTGGCCATTACCGACGAAGTTTACCGCGAAATCTATGCCGACCAGGCGCCTCCGTCACTGGCTGAGGTTTACGACGGAACACTCGTCGTGTCGAGTCTTTCCAAAATGCTCGGAATGACTGGCTGGCGACTTGGCTGGGCCGCGGGGCCCAAAGACGTTGTGCGCGCCGTGACCGTGATGCACCAGTACGTGACGACCTGTGCTTCAACCCTGTCGCAACGGGCGGCGCTTGCGGCTTTTACTCCGGCAGGGCTGGCAGCAGTTCAGGAAATCAGAGAAACCCTTCAGCAGCGGCGCCAGATTTTGCAGACCGGATTAGCCCAAATGGATGTGCCATTCGCAATTGGACAGGGCGCCTTTTACGGACTGGTTGACGTGTCGGCACTTGGCGATGATGTTCAGGTGGCGGTGGAATTGCTCAAAGAATGTGTGATTACCGTTCCAGGAAGCGCCTTTGGAACACAATCCACCGGATTCCTCAGGTTGTCGTTTGGCGGTCAGCCGCAGAACCTGCGCGAAGGATTGAGCCGACTCAAGCAAGGGCTGGCACGACTTCACCAGTCACGATGAATCGGGTTTGGTTTTTGATCTGGTTCA
Organism: Acidobacteriota bacterium; assembly: GCA_016208495.1. Classification (NCBI taxonomy): domain Bacteria; kingdom Pseudomonadati; phylum Acidobacteriota; species Acidobacteriota bacterium. Next base: position 71,256 of record JACQXX010000110.1, read on the forward strand.
TTGAGCCCGAACCAAAGGACAGAAAGGACAGAAGGGACAGGATGAGAGTCGGGTTCGTCACTGCGATTGATTTCTAATCACTAACCACTAACCACTAATCACTTTCTTCATTCTCAACTCTTTCTATGCTCGATGTATTGGAACTGACCAGAACCTTGATTGAAATTCCATCGGTGAGCGGCGATGAACGGCAGGTTGCTGAATATACCGCGACGCTCCTTGACCGGCTTGGCTTTCAGGTCATTTTGCAGGAAGCCGAATTTGACCGCCCGAACATCTATGCCTGGCTGGGCGAACCGGCAGTGGTGATGTCCACACATACCGACACGGTGCCGCCATTTTTTGGCTGGTCGGAAGACGAAGAATTTGTGTACGGACGCGGGGCCTGTGACGCCAAAGGCATCATGGCCGCGATGATTGTCGCCGCCCAGCAGCTCCAGGCTCAAGGAATCAAAGGCTTTGGCCTGCTGTTTGTCGTCGGTGAAGAACACGGCAGCATCGGCGCCCGGCGGGCCAATGACATCCCAAACGTTTCACGGTTTTTAATCAACGGAGAGCCAACCGAATCCACACTGGCGACTGGTTCAAAAGGCGCACTGCGGTTCAAACTCAAAACCCGAGGCGTGGCCGGGCATTCGGCCTACCCGGAACGTGGCGAGTCTGCGATTCATAAACTGCTTGATATACTGCAAACGCTTCGTCAGACAGACTGGCCGACCTGTTCGCGATTGGGAGCCACGACATTGAATATTGGCGAACTCCAGGGGGGCGTGGCGCCAAATGTGATTGCTCCACAGGCCGAAGCACATTTGATCTTTCGAGTTGTGACCAGTATTGCCCATCTGAAACAACACCTTGAATCGGTAGTTGGTCAACAGGCAGCCATTGAATATCTCTTTGAATGCGAACCAGTCATCATTGAAGTGATTGAAGGCTTTCCGACTTCGATTGCGGCATTTACCACTGACATTCCGCTTTTGACCAACTGGGGGAAACCACTGTTGTTTGGCCCTGGCTCAATTCACGATGCCCACACCGCCACCGAACGCATTCGAAAAAGCGAATTGCTGGCCGCTCCGGCCCGATATGTTGAACTGGTGAAGAAATTGATTCCTGAGGTAGTTGCATGGTCTCAAAACAAAACTGAATGCAAACCTGAGTTTGTCCAGTTTGATTAAAAGAGACAGCTTTTCAGCGTAAGAAACTACAGAAATATAGGGAATACACAGAAAACAAATCCTTTTTCTTGAATGGATTCTGCATTTTCAACCTGTCAATAAAGCCATACTACACTTTCAGCGAAGTTACATTGTGATGGCGGCGAAACTGATCAACCCAAAACTGAAACCAGTGTTGAGTAACCACCCCCTCCTGTACTTTGGTAGCTAGCAATCCAAGAAATAGGTTCAGACTCAACGGTATGAAAAAGCCAGGCGACAAGTGCTGCATTTTCATACAGTGAACCTGCCGCCGGATGAATCGTTGTATCAACATTCCCAACCGTAAAATCAGCGACTTGTAAGAACCTCAAGAGTGCCAGCCCAACTTCTTGAGACCCAGGAAAATCAATCTCATTGATAAGGCCGAGAAGCGTACCGTGATATTCACGTTCAATGCTCCCAGGAGGAAATTGGCCGAGGAAGTCTTCGTCATTTGCCATAAAAACCTGCCTGATGGTTAAGTGATCCAGGGGCTATAGGTCTCTACGATCTCAAGTTCTTCAATTTTCTGGTTGAGCTAAAGGCAAGAGGTTGTGAACAGCTATAACCTTTCAGATGATGTTTCTGTGAAAAATGACTCATAACCCCTTTAGAATCAATTATCATAATCAAGAATATTTATCTAAAAAGTCATGGCTATACTGACTATTTCTTGACTTTTTATAACCTCCCATGGAAATCTTTTACCTGACATTATTACGTCATTATGGTTAAACTCTCTACCAGGGTATTTATATGAATGAAAAACACCGAGTAACCATCTATCTCAACGGTAACCTTTGGGAATGGCTCAGAAAGCACTCTATTGATAAACACAAAAGCGCAAGTGCCATTCTTGAAGATTTACTTTCTACCTATAAATCAGAAGTTTCCAAAGAACGGCCTCCAGCCGAAACACCAACAAACCCTTCCGATCCAGTCTAACCACTTCCGTTTACCACTGGAGCAATCCCATGCCAGTTCGAAATATCATCACCATTGCCAACCAGAAAGGTGGGGTTGGCAAAACCACGACTGCGGTTAACCTGGCTGCGTCTCTCGCTGAAAGTGGTCTGAAGGTTCTTCTGGTGGATTGTGATCCGCAAGCCAATGCGACCACAAGCGTCTATAACCGTGAAGAAATAACCAGCTCACTCACAGAGGTTGTTTGCAGTCGTAGCGACGGAAAGCAAAAACTGCCGTTCCTGCAGGTGCGCGAGGCATTGTACGAAACGATCCTCCCAGGGCTGGATTTACTGCCTTCCACCATTGGCCTTTCTCGGTTTGAGGTTCAACCCGCCCTTTCCATTGACCGACTGACAAATGCCATCTGTGAAGTTGGTTCCATCTATGATGTGGTCATCGTTGACACGCCTCCACATCTTGGACAGATTTTTGCGGGGGCTGTCAAAGCGGCCTCGCATATTCTTATCCCGGTCTCCGCTTCATATCTGGCGTTGGAAGGCGTTGGCGACCTGCTTGACACCTTAGCCGAATTACCAAGTTGGGAAACGATTTCCGTTCTGGGTGTTTTGGTCACACTGTATGACACTCGAACCAATGCCAGCAAAGAAGCATTTCAAGCGATCAGGTCACACCCGCAATTAGGTGGAAAGTTGTTTCAGACCATCATCACGGTTAATACCCGGTTGAATGAAGCTCCTTCGCATCATGTTCCCATCCAGCGGTTTCCTTATGATGGAGTCAATGTCACCAGGGCTGTTCAGCAATTTGAAGAACTGGCTTCTGAAGTGTTGCAAAGGCTGGAATTTAGAAAGCAACTGCGAAAGGTGAAGTGATATGGCAACCAGGAAAGAAAAAAAAGTTGAAAAAGTCCTTCGGCAACCACGCAAGGTTTTTGGTGACAACCCGTTAGCCCGCCGGCAGCATAAAGAACCACATCCACTCGCCGAACTTTTTAACCGTCAGGAGGATCAAACCCTTAGACGTCTAACAGAACCTGTAGACGTCCAGACGTCTAATGATTCGAATACGTTAGACGTCCAGACGTCTACAGATTCAACCAACCAGACGTCTAATACTCAAACCTATAGACGTCTAAAAAACCCAAACCCAATTGATTATGAAAAATCGTATCGGGCCAGGGATCTTTCTCGACATACATTACGGCTTCCCACAGCTTATTCTAAGCAAGTAAAAGACTTTTGTTATAAACACAATCTTGAATTTCAAGAATTCTATACTCGCCTGACAGAGTATTTTTTCAGTCTTCCAAATATCGAGACGTCTAAAATTTTAAACCTAACCTTAGACGTCCAGACGTCCCATGATGACATGATGATATTTAAGACACATGAAGATATCATCATGCGCTTCGAACTTTACACAAATCGGAAATGGACACGCCGTGATGATCGTGAAGGAGTCCGCTATAACGATACCGACATCCGATTGATCGAGATTGCCTTCATTGCCACCATTGACAAAAAACTGCTGGGCAACACCGCCAAACAGCCCATCAAAAGCTTCAATTATTTCACCACCGAGATTGATCTTCTGATTCAGCAGCAGAGAGATAAGGAGCTTCCCGCCAATTTGGATGAATACCACAAATATGTGTTGAGCACCTGGGAAAAACGAATCCGTAAACTGAGAGACGCGAAATGGCCTCAGAACGCTTAAAATTGAATCAGTCTACAGACGGAATAACTCAACTTCTATCAAAAACTTCAGTCCTGTGACCGAACGGTTTTCATAAGCTGAAGCTTGAACACCCAATGGAAATCATTTTCTGAAAAGCTATGAACTGGTTGCGAGTTTTGAAAATTGATCTAAACCTTTGTTTTGTATATGTTAGAAGATATGAGAACTCGAGTCTCAACATACCAAAACAAAGGAGTAGATCGATGGACGTATCATCGCATAACCCCCAACCGACGCC
>JACQXX010000111.1:0-5926 GCA_016208495.1 Acidobacteriota bacterium
TTGCCTGGGAAGACAAATTCAGGCGTGTTCTTCTTCGCTTTGAGCGCTATGCCCAACGTCATTTAGGCTTCAAACTTCTGGCCTTTACCCTCATCAACTTACGGGAGTTTTGTAAGGCTTAAAACTCGCAACCAGTTCTTGTGTTACATCGGGGTACTTTTCCACCTGACCGGTGTTATAAATGTAATCAGACAACAGGGGTTTTTCGACGCTATGTCAAGTTAACTTTCTATCCAAATAGCAACATTTTGTTTGCTCTTGCTTCATTGGTCTCACCAGTTTCGGTGGTTCAATATGTCGAATTTGAACTTGATTTGGTCTCCTGCTGGCGACATCGGCTTATCCCCATTGTGATCAATTTCTGTTCTGTTGCGGCCTTTTTTGGTGGGTTGATTTGGTTTTTTGCCGGGATTTTCCAGGCGTCCGCATTTTCAATGATTGGTGGGATTATCGTCTTGCTCGGTGGTCTCTTTGGAATTGCGTTGACACCCCAGATGAGATTTATCAAATATGAAGGTCCATTTGTTTGGATCAGTGGTTATGGAAAGGAATTCCTTCAAAATTTACCTCCCTGGCCTGGAATTCAGTAACTTTCCAGAGGAAAAGTTCCAGGGAAACAACGCGAGTAAACGCAACGTCAGGCCGCCGCACTCCGCAAGGCGGTTCACACGTCTTCCAGCATCACGTTGTAACTTGAAGTTACGGGAGGAACAGAACTCGTGAGCGGCTGAAAGCCGTGTGAAGTGCGGCTCACCTTACGTTCGGTTTGACAGCTCAGGTTTCGCAGAAGTGAGGGCCATTTCTGTCAAAAACCAATCCGGAAGTGGCTCACGATCAGAAAGCCAGCCAGCGGGAATTCCTTCCCGACCTGTAAAGGCCGCAACAATCCCGCCTACAATCGCACAGGTCGTATCACGGTCACCCAGGGCACTGACTGTTTTCCACATCGCCGTTTCAAAATCATCCAGCCACTGTGCCGCGCACCAGACTGCGAATGGAACTGTATCCTGGGCCGAAACCCCGGTGCCGTTGCCCAGCATGGCTGCAACGTGCGCGATATCCGTTGAACTGGACATGGTTTGCGCCCGGGCAAGTTTGCTTTTGACTTCGCTCGAAGGCGTGCAAGAAAGAATTTCGGCGAAAAATTCGTCTACCGCTGGTTTCACAGCGTGCTTCCGGGCCCGAACCGCCGCACCAGCCGCCACGGCCACGGCAATCGCTCCGGCAATTGCTTCCGGATGGGCGTGGGTGACTTCGGCGGAAAGCCGCGCCTGTTCAAAAAGTGGAAAATCATCAGCCAAGAAGGCCCCAAGCGGTGCCACACGCATCGCGGCGCCATTTCCAAATGACCCTTGCCCGGCAAACAGGCTGCTGGCGACATCGCGCCAGTCTTCGCCGTCACGGATGCGCCCCAGCGCACGGTGCATAGATGGACCGTAAGCCCGTTCGTAGTCATACCGTTCGGCAAAACTCCGGGCCAGAACATCCTGGTTGATCGCTCCAAATTGCCTGAGATTCGACACAATCGAAAGCGTCATCACCGTGTCGTCGGTAAAAAACCACGGCGGTGACGGCAGCGCCCGTTCGGTAATCAATTGTTCCAACAACTGGGAGTTCACAAAAAAACATTGTCCAAAGGCATCACCCACTGACAACCCGTCAAGCGAAGTCAAAGCATTTTCAAAGCAAATGTGAAGTGGTTGCATTTCAACACCTGAAATAATAGTCAGTAGTCAGTAGTCAGTAGTCAAACAAACCATCTTGGAATACCTGCGGCGAAGCTAAATTCTTGAAAAATTTGTATTTTCCTGAATTCTGAACCCCGTACCATGAACCCTCATTGGTGTTATTCTTTTTGCAAATTGCGAACCCGGTCAGTGTACAGCAACTGGTGTTGCTGTTGGGCAACGGTCCAACTTACCGGGAATTCAACATTTCCAAGCACGACCTGTTCAATCGCGGCTCGCACCTGATGGGCGCAGGTGTTGGCGCCAACCTGCCCGACTCCCGTCCCAAGGCCCGGAAAAGCAACTGTTTTGATGTGATCGCCAACCCGTTGGCCGGCAAACCGTCCAGTTGAAAAAATTCCATGTTTGATGAGCAGCAACACCGCTCGCGCCGCCAGAAACGGATTGATCGAATCCCGCAAAATCATCGGCACGCGCATGGTCGGCGCGGCAATCAAAAAGGGAATCTGGGCGTGGTCGGTTTCGATGATTTCAGCCTGCCCGACGAGCAATTCACCATAATGACGGGTTTTGATCATCATCTGCAGCCGCTCTTGAACGTGCCAGCCAAAGTACTGACTATAGAACAGATCAATGCCGCCGTTCATAAATCCAAAACTGTTGGCCGGGCTGACCACTGCATCACACGAAAGGTCAAAGATTGAGCCCTGATGAATTGTGACCACGTCAAGGTCACCACAAAACCGACGCCATGCTTCAGCCAGAGAAGCTTCGACAGCACACAGGATAATTTTCATTTTAGGGTTCAGGGTTCAGGGCTTGAGGGTTACTCCCTAATCTACTTAAAAATCCTTAAAAACTCCCATTTCCAACCCGGTGCGACGATAGGAAGGGTTGTCATAGTGTTCGACATGGACTTTGAATCCCCAATTTTTACTCGTCCACTGCCGCCAGGTGACCGACATGACCTGGCTTGAAAAATCAACAATCGGGGCACTGGGGGCGAGCAATTGATAGGCTTCACGGCCAAAACTGTAGCGAGCCGTCACGTAATGATGCTTGTTTTGCCCTTGAGTCACAGCCAGAAACTGCGATTGGGCCACAATCCGGCCCGGATTGCTGACATTGACCCGGACACCGCCTTCGACAATCCAGGAGGGACTGGCGTAGTAGGTCGCTCCGGCAAAAAAGCTGTTGTCGTGATAGACACTTTTGGCGTCAAAGTAGCCCGTTCCAATCGTGGTTACGAGTTTTTTCTTTTCGCCCCATTTGCGATTGATAAAGGCATCAACCCGAACACGCGGCCAGAAAAATCCTCCAGCACTGGTGCCGACCGAAACATTTGAGTACCAGCGGTCATTGAAGGCGTGGGTGTTGCCAACGGCAAAATATGTTCCCTGGTCACCAAACTGGCTCTGGTGCGACATCTCACCCATCCAGGTGTTTTTTGAATCGCTTGCCCAAAACGCCCGCAGGTAGGCGCCGGCCCAATCTTCCTGTCCATCGGTCAACCAGTGGCGGTCAAAGCCGACTTCAATGGTTCCAGACTGGTCAGGTTTTGGCTGGGACTGGATTTGGGCCAGCCCCTTTTCACTCAGCGTGAGGATGATTCCCAGCGCCAGGAGCAGCCCGGCGACTGTTTTCCGAATTCCCGCTTGTCTGGTTGAAAAAGTTGTACGGACTGGCATTGAAAGCCCTTTCTTGGGAGTAGGGGGAATGAAGAATGAGTTTGTTGTGAGTCTGCCACCCTGTCACCTTGTCATTTTGTCACCCTGTCACCTTGTCACCCTGTCACCTTATCATCCTGCCTGGGTTGCCACATTTGCCGGGCGCGGGGCGCCGCGCAATTGAATCGGTAATTGTGGTGCACAGCACAGGTTGACGAGTGAAAACCGGTCTTTTTGCATTTCTGGCTCCTGGGCGATCCATCTTCTTACATCATCCAGGACGCTGGCGGCAATCGGATCTTCGGGTTTGACGATTCGATAGTGCGCCCATTTGCCATCCCGACGGACTTCAACCACGCCAGCTTTGCGCAAATAAGCCAGATGGCGCGAGATTTTCGGCTGATTGGTGCCCAAAATCGCCACTAAAAAACAGACACAGACTTCGTCGTCTCCCATTAAATTCAACAATCGCAACCGGGTACGGTCAGCCAGAGCCTGAAACAGCAATTCCGGTTTACACACTTTTTGTCCCATTCGGACACCTCCGCAAAAAAAATTCAACATATATGCCTGAGCATATCAAATATGTCTTGACATATATGAACGTCGAGCGTATTGTCGCATTCGCTTAAACGAATATGAAGTACAACAGAAAGGAATTCAACTCATTATGGAAACTCCACGTCCGACCGCGTTAAAAGCCCACCTTGCCATCAATGTCACCGACGTGACACAGAGCATCGAATTTTACAAAAAAATGTTTGGGATTGAACCCCTGAAAGTTCGCACCGGATACGCCAAGTTTGATGTCGCCAATCCGCCGCTCAATTTCACGCTCAATCAGGTCCCGTTTGGCGAACGCGGCGCGCTGTCGCATATGGGTATCCAGGTTTCATCCACCGAAGATGTGCTTGCCCTGCGTCAGAACTGGATTGATTCCGGGTTGGAAGTCCGCGACGAAATGCAGACCAACTGCTGCTACGCCATCCAGGATAAAACCTGGGTTAAAGACCCGGATGGCAACGAATGGGAAGTCTTTGTGGTGTTGCAAGATCAACTTGCCGAAAGCCCAACCTGCTGTGTGCCCGAAACCGTGACGCTCGGCAGCAAGAAAAAAGCCGGGGTGTGCTCTGTCTGAAGATATAGGGCTGAGGGCTCGGGGCTGAAAGACTCGCAAGCTCGGAGCAAAAGAAGGGATGAGGGATGAAATAAAACCAATTTCTCATCCCGACGTCTTCAGCCCCAAGCCCTTAGCCCAGGTATTCTTATGTCTCAATCAATTACCCGCCAACTCTCATTTCTCGACCGGTTTTTAACGCTCTGGATTTTTCTGGCCATGGCCATCGGGGTTCTGCTTGGGTATTTTGTGCCAGGCGTGGAACAGGTCATCAATCGCTTTCAGGTAGGAACCACCAATATTCCGATTGCGCTGGGGCTGATCTTGATGATGTATCCGCCACTGGCGAAAGTTCGGTATGAGGAGTTAGGCGATGTCTTCCGAGACTGGAAAATGCTCACGCTGTCGCTGGTCCAAAACTGGATCATTGGCCCGTTGCTGATGTTTGGACTGGCAATCGTCTTCTTGCGGGATTACCCGGAATATATGACCGGCCTGATTCTCATTGGACTGGCGCGGTGTATTGCCATGGTCATTGTCTGGAACGAGCTGGCCTGTGGTGATACTGAATGCGCCGCTGGACTGGTGGCCTTTAACAGCATTTTTCAGGTGTTGTTTTACAGTGTCTATGCCTGGGTTTTTCTAACGATTCTGCCACCGTTCTTTGGTCTCAAAAGCGTGGTGGTCAATATCAGCATCAGCCAGATTGCGGAAAGTGTCTTTATTTACCTTGGGATCCCGTTTCTGGCCGGGATGATGACCCGCCTGGTCCTGGTCAAAGCCAAAGGAAAAGCGTGGTATCACTCAACCTTTGTGCCGATTATCAGCCCAATTACCCTGATCGCCTTGCTCTTTACCATTCTGGTGATGTTTAGCCTCAAGGGAAATTTGATTGTGCAACTCCCGCTGGATGTCGTGCGAGTGGCCATCCCATTGCTGATCTACTTTGTTGTGATGTTCTTTGTCAGCTTCTTTATGGGCTATCGCGTCAAAACCGGATATGCCAAAACAGCAACACTCTCGTTTACTGCCGCCAGCAACAACTTTGAACTGGCAATTGCCGTGGCCGTGGCCGTGTTTGGCCTTAATTCAGGGGCGGCCTTCGCCGCAGTGATTGGACCACTCGTCGAGGTACCGGCGTTGATTGCACTGGTCAACGTCGCCCTCTGGCTTCAACAAAAATATTTTCTGGCTGAAAAACATCTGGCTGGGAACTGAAGAAGTCGGGCTAAGGGAGCCTTAAAAAACAACTTCCCGTTTTTGGTTGGGGCAGGTATTTGGATTGAGCATCCTGGAAGGCTGCCGTTCGGATAGCCGGTGGTTGCGAAGTTTTGGGAGCTACCACCGGGAAAAAGTTCGTTTCCCCTGATCCCTCCCCACTTCGCCCGCGCCCCCAGGGGCGCGGGCGAAGTGGGGAGAAACAATGGGTAGCCCTTGGATCCGGTGGTAGGCCC